>NZ_SORI01000012.1 GCF_004366815.1 Aminivibrio pyruvatiphilus
GCGAAGGATGTTATGCCGCTTTCACCGCTCTTCAGTTCGATATGGATTTTCTTCGCCTTTTCCGTCATAATGAACGCACCTCTCTGGTGAAGGGTCGTGTCGTCGCAAACACTACCTTAACACTGTTCTCCGAACAGTCCAGAGAGGTTTTTTATTTTTCAGGGTGCGGATTTAGGATGTCACTTCGGGGTGACATAGCCGGGCAAAAAACGATATAATGCCGAAAATCAGCGAAGCATTCCTGAAGAAAGAAAGCGATCCTTACCGCCAATTCCCGGTTCTTTCCGGGGAGCATGACTTTTTTCCCGCCGTGCTCGCCGGCAAAACCGACGACGGAGGTTTTTTCGCCCTTGAGGATGAAAGTTCGACGTATCGACGGAGAGAGATTCCGGAACGCCTTCCTGGCGGGAACCGCCGCTCTTGAGCGGCGGAGGGAGCATCTCAACAGGATCAACGTTTTTCCGGTCCCGGACGGGGATACGGGAGACAATATGGTGTTCACCTGCAGGTCCATCGCGGAGCATACGCATCCCTCCAGGTCACTCGCCGAGACGGCGGCCTCCATGGCGGAGGCCGCATTTTCCGGGGCCCGGGGCAATTCGGGGATCATCTTCTGCCAGTTCATCCACGGACTCGCCAGGGCGTTCGAGCCCTATCCGAGGGCGGACGCGCCAGTGTTCGCCGAGAGCCTCCTCGCGGCGGTTCCCTTCGCGGAGGAAGCCCTGCACAGGCCCGTCGAGGGAACCATCCTGACGGTCATGAGGGACTGGGCCCACGCCGTCCGGCGGATCAGCGAAAAGGAAAGGGATTTCGCCGTTCTGCTTCCCCTGTCGCTGGAAGCGGCCAGACGTTCCCTGAGCGAGACTCCGGAAAAAATGGAGCTGCTGGCCCGGGAGCATGTGGTGGATGCGGGCGCCCAGGGGTTCGTGGACTTCCTCGAGGGTGTGGCTGACTTTGTGGAGAAGGGAAATCCGAGGCAGTTCCCGGGAAGCTCCGCTTCGGCCGTTCCCCCCCGGGACGGGGAGCACGTCCACGAGGATGAAATGCCCTCCTTCCGCTACTGCACGGAGGCAGTCCTCCACGGGGAGGGGATTTCCCGCCCGGAGCTCATCGACATTCTCTCCCGGCACGGTGACTCGGTGGTGGCCGGAGGCGGCGGGGGGAAGTTCAGGGTTCATGTCCACACAGACCACCCCGCCGGGGTGATGGGCCGCCTCTCGCGAATGGGGAGACTGAGCTTCCAGAAGGTGGACGACATGCGGAGGCAGGTGGAGGCGCGGAATCACCCCCTGTCGTCCGTGGCGCTGCTGACCGATTCCTGCTGCGACCTGCCCCAGGAGTTCCTGGACAGGTACCAGGTACACACCGTCCCCCTCACCATATCTTCCGGGGGGTGCGAATACCTGGACAGGCTGACCCTGAAGCCCGCGGAGATCTATTCGGACCTCAGGGAGACGAAAAGAACGTTCAGCACATCCCAGCCCGCCTTCGGCGAATTCGTGAAGCGGTACTCCTTTCTGAAATCCTGCTATGACAGCGTCATTTCCATTCATCTCTCGTCCGCCCTCAGCGGAACCTGGAGCGTGAGCCGGAAGGCCGCCGACCACGTGGGCGGCGAGGGAATCCATGTTCTTGACAGCAAAAATCTGTCCGGCGCCCTCGGCCTCCTGGTGCTGAAGGCCGCCGAAGCAGCCGCTGCAGGGAAGAGTGCCGGGGAGATACTGGAGATCGTCGGTCAGGCCATTCCCCGGACGAGGATCTTCGCGGGGCTGAACTCCCTCCGCTACCTTGTGCGGGGAGGACGGGCGGGGGCCATGGCGGGCTTCGTGGGGACCATGCTGAATCTCTTCCCCATGATCACCGTGGACCCGGAAGGGAAGGCGTCCGGCTTCGGCAGGCCCGGCAGCGAGCGGGCCAACCGGAGGAAGATGCTGGACGAGTTCAAAAGGCTGACCGGCAGCCATGGTTTGTGGAAATACGCGGTTCTCCACGCCGAAGCCCCCGGCGCGGCGGAAGAGCTGGCGGCCGCCCTGGAAGAAGCCTGCGGCAGGGCTCCTGAATACACCATGGAGATCTCGCCGGTGATCGGAATCAATACGGGACCGGGGTCGGCCGGGTTCGCCGTGATCCTGGAAAACTGAAGACTGAATGGGCAGTGAACGGTTCGTGAAGGCGGCCGGCGGCTGCAGGAACTGCGGAACATTTCCGGAAGGGGTGGAAGGCTTGAAGCATCTCGTACGCATCGCATCCATCGCGCTTTTATTATCCTTCGCGGCAGGATCGGCGGCCTTCGGGGCCGGGTTTGCCCTCTACGACTTCAGCGCCAGGGGGAACGCCCTCGGCGGGGCTCTGGTGGGACGGGCGGACGATCCCTCGGCTCTCGCCCTGAACCCGGCCGGCATCACCCAGATCCCCGGGAGCGCCTTTCTGACCTCCGCCGCCTTTCTCCTTCCCTACGGAAAGATTTCCCCCCTAGGAGGAGCGGGCACGGACCAGAACGACCGGACCTTCATCCTGCCGGCCATGTACTATACGAGGCAGATGAACGACAGTCTCTGGTTCGGCGTCGCCGTGATGCCCCGCTTCGGTCTCGGGACCGATTTCCCCGAGGACTGGTTCGGCAGGTACAACAGCTACCGTGCGATGATCGAATCTGTTTCGGTCAACCCGAACATCGCATGGAAGGTCAATGAGTCCCTCTCCCTTTCCCTGGGCGCGGAGGCCCTGTGGCTCGAGGCCGACCTGGGAAAGAAGATCGATCCGACCAGGGGCGCCGCACCGAACCCTGCCACGGATATAGACTTCCGGCTCAAGGGGGACGACATCGCCTTCGGCTGGAACGTGGGACTCCACTACAGGATGGACGAAGCGACGAGGATCGGGCTCCATTACCGGAGCAGGGTGAAGCTCGCCCTTTCGGGCACCGCGACCGCAAAAGGGTTCATGGGGTCCGACTCCACGGGGGGCAGCGTGGACCTCACCCTGCCGGAGATGTTCATGTTCGGTGTCAGCAGGCAGTTCACCCCGAAGCTCAACGTGGAGGCCGGGGCCATCTATACCGGGTGGGACAGCTATGAGTCCCTGATCATCAACTTCGACAAGCCCCTCCTGGGGATACTGCCCACCAGGTCCTTCACTCCGAAGAACTGGGGCAGCGTCTGGCGGTACCAGATCGGTTTCGAATACAAACATTCCCCCGAGTGGACCTGGAGGCTGGGCTACACCTACGACCAGGAGCCCATGCCCCTCTCGACGCTGGACTACCAGGTACCCACGGGAGACCGGCAGCTTCTGTCCATCGGCTTCGGCTACTCCAAGGACAACTGGGCCCTGGATTTCGCCTACACGTACCTGATCGCCGGCGACAGACATTTCGAAGAGCGGTCCTCGGAGGGAATCCGCAATTCCCGCTCCCATGACATGGGCGCCGATATTTTTGTGATCAGCTTCAGCATGAGGCTCTAACAGATTCCGGGGGAATACGGGGGCGGAGAAAAAAATCGAAAGCGGACCCTGAAAAGGGTCCGCTTTTTTTCCGGCAGGATATCTGTCCGTCAGACCTTCGGAACGTGCAGGTCCGGCGCTCCCTGGGGCGAAACACGCACCCCCGGCTCGTTGAGGGCGACGTGCTCGATGGCCCATTCAGCCCACTTGACCTTTTTCTCCATGAGGCGCATGTGCTCCTCGTCGGAGTTGAAGGGGTTGTAGTAGCCTGCGGTCGGCGCCGGCTCGAACTTGAAGTAGCAGGGCGCGTAGACCTTCGCGACTTCCGGGGCGTCGTACATGCGGTTCGATCCGCCGTAGGAGTCGAAGGTCCAGATATAGAAGTCGATGGGGATGTCCGTCACCGACCGGATGGCGGCCATCTGGGGCAGGGTGAGGTCCGCCACGGGGTTGAAGGAGCTTGCGCCGAGCTGCTGGGCCAGAAGGGCTCCCGCGGGGGAGGATACTCCCGCCCAGACGGACAGCTTGATGACGATGTCCTTCGGGAAGTTCCCCTGCTCCTGCATTTTGCCCACGAGGGCCAGAACGCCCCGGTCAACGAGCATGAAGCCCCGGAAACCGATCTCGTACATTCTCAGCATGTCGGCGATTACCTTGCGGATTTCGTCCGATCCGCGATGATTCAGCCCCCCGCAGCGCTGGCCGTCGGGGGTGACGAACTGCCGCCCGATGTCCCACGCGTTCCTCGGTCCGGGGATGGCAATGACTTCCATCTTTTCCTCGGCGGCCATCTGGGCGAAGTCCTTCAGTTCCGCGTCGTCGTAGAGGGTTCCTCCCTGGCAGAAAGAGACCAGCCGGTGAATGGGGACGTTGCGCTTTCTCCGCTCCCTGATCAGGGCCTCGAGGACCTTCGGCCCCTCCACGCCCGACATTTCGATGCGATAGTGGCATCCGTCGGGGAAACTCTTTCCGCTCGCGGGCCGGTCGTAAAGGTCCCGTCCGGGAATTCCCGCCTGTTCCATCATTTTTGACACTGCATCAAGCGTTACTGCCATGTTCATTCCTCCTGTCGTTTTTTCTCCGGGACCGGCTGCCTGCCCGGAAGGTCGTGTTCATGGTTCCGTCCGCTGTACCCCAGTTCCCCGCTTATGTTTACCGCTGCGTCCAGAAGGGCGGGGACGATGGTTCTTTCGGCCTCCTCCATGTCGGGATGGCGGAAGGCCGGAAAGGAAACGCTGATGCCCGCTCCGACCTTTCCCGAGGCAAGGAAGACCGGGGCCGCAAGGCAGGAAAGCCCCGGGTGGGACTCCTGCAGATCCCGGGCGAAGCGGTCCGACCGGATCGCTTCAAGTTCCGCCAGGAGAATGCTCAGCGATTGTACCGTCCGTTCCGTGTACTGCACGAAGGATGTGCCGGAGAAGAGTTTTTCCACGGTTTCCGCGGGCAGAAAGGCGAGAATGGCCTTCCCGAGAGCCGAGCAGTAGGCGGGCATCCTCCGGCCCACCGGAAGGTTTACCTGGATCATTTCGTTGCACTGGATCCTTTCCACGTACACGATGTCGGTTCCATCAAGACAGCCGAGATTCACCGCCTCGCCCACCCTTTCGGACAGGGAGCGCAGCACGGGCCGTGCCCGCTCCCGGATCAGCTGCATATCCGGAGCCGTACCCCCCAGAAGGGAGAACTTCGGGGTATTGGAGTATTTGCTGTTCAGGGGGTTCTGCCGCACATAGCCCATTTCCCTCAGGGTCGCGAGAATCCTGTAGGCCGTACTCTTGTCGATGCCGAGCCGGCCGTCGATCTCTGTAACCCCGAGTTCCCCCTCTTCGGCAAGCATCTCGGCGATCCGGAACGCCCGGATGACGGACTGGAGCAGCTGACGCGGATTTTCTTTCCTTCTCACGACGGAGCCCCTCCCATTTTCTTCCCCGTCCGGCCGTCCGGAAGAAAGAAGACGGCCAGCGGCGCGATCGTCGCTCCCAGGGCCAGGCTCAGGAAGGCCGTTCCCCATCCGGAGCCGTTTCCTGCCTCCACAAGCCGCCCGAAAACGACAGGTGAAATCACAGTGCACAGGAAGCCGGCCGCCGACTGGATGCCCAGGGCGGTTCCCCGCATCCCGGGCGCCGTGAGATCGGCAAGACCCGCCTTGTACACCGCTGAATCCGCCACCGACCAGAAGCCGATCCACGCTGCCGGAAACAGAACGAGGAGGAGCGGCATTCCCTCAAGAAAGCCGAAAAAGAATTCTCCGATGACGCTCGCCGTCCCGGCGATCAGGATTGCCCGGCGCCGTCCCGCCCGGTCGGAGAGTTTTCCCACGGCGACCACCGCGACGCTTCCGAAAAGAATGATGCCGGAGGCGGCAATCCCCGAGAAAGCCGAAGCTCCTTCCATGGTCCACCCCCGTGAGAAGGCGCATGCGGCGAGAAAAGGTCCGATCCATCCCCAGAAGGCGTACAGTTCCCACATATGGCCGCAGTATGCGACGGTCAGCAGAATGGGAGCTTTCAGGCCGCCCGGAAACATGGCCCGGAGGCGAAAGGGTTCTTTCGGAACTGCTGCCGGGGCCGGTTCCCCTGAGGAAGCAGGCCTTTCCTCAACACATCGCCAAAGAAGGACGGCTGCCGCGAAAACCGGCAGGGAGATCGCCGTGATGCCCCAGCGCCACGAAAACATCGAGGCAAGGGGGGCGGCGATGCCGTATCCGCCGGCATACGAGGCGGTGAGGGCTGCAGTGTAGGCCCCGAGGGCCATGCCGCGCCTGCGGGGCGGATACCACGAAGAGAGGAGCGACATGCCGGGAGCATATATGGCCCCTGCGGAGAGGCCGGTCAGCAGGCGAAAGACGAGGATGCTCAGAAAGCCCCGGGAAAAGAGCGCGAATAGAAGGGAAAAAATGCCTGTCACAAGGGTGGCGCCCACGAGCACGGGTTTGTTTCCTATCCTGTCGGCAAGCATGCCGCTCGCGATGACCGTGAGGACATACCCCAGCTGGAAAACTGCGAGAATGAGCCCCATATCGGATGTAGTCAGGCCGAACTCCTGGCACATCGGCGATGATACGGCCGAAAAACCGTACCAGGGCATGTATCCCAAAAAGATTGACACCACCATGACGACAAGCAGCCGATCTTCCGATTTCATTCCGAAATCCTCGTTTTGACTGTCAAAATATTGTTTTGCGTGAATGGCAACAGAGTATATCTTTCGCGTGTCCCTGTCAAGCGCGGCGGTGTTTTTCCGCAGCCTGGTCCCTTGACAATATACCCATGTTGAGGATAATAAAAAGCCATGCTCCAAGATATTTGAGTTTTCTAGAAACACGGAATTAATCTTGAGGGAGGTGCTTTAATGAGGAACAGAAACCTTGGTGCATTGTTCGTGGTCGCAGCATTTGTCGCAAGCGTTTTCGCAGTCGGTTTTATTTCACCCGCCCTTGCCGCGGATGGAAAGGTGTTCCAGTGGAAATTCCAGAGCCATCATACCCCCGGTTCTCTTGCAGTCGAATCCGTAATCAAGCCGTTTATCGAAAGAGTGGAAAAAATGTCGGGCGGCAGGCTGAAAATGAGCCTGCACTATGCGGGAGAGCTTGTTGATTACGCGGAAGTGGACAAGGCCCTCCAGGCGAACATGATCCAGATCTCCAACACAAGTTCCCTGTTCTTCAGGGGTGCCATCCCCATGGGATGGATCACGGCTCCCAATATGCCTCCTTTCGTTACCAGGACCAACGACGAGTTCAACGAACTGTTCCATCACAGGGGAATCGACCAGCTTGTGGGAGAAGCCCTTGCCGAGCGGGGCATCAAGTACCTCGGATGCCACAGCGTGGGCAACACCTACTTCTGGAGCAAGAAGCCCATCAATTCCCTGGAAGATCTCAAGGGGTTCAAAGTCCGTTTCTTCGGCTCCATGTCCGACTTTGTGGAGCACTTCGGCGCTTCCCCCGTCATGCTTCCCCATCCGGAGACCTACATGGCCATCGCCATGGGCACTCTTGACGGCAGCGGCACCGCATGGTGGCTGTACCGCGACCTGAAGCTCTACGAGGTCTGCAAGTACTTCGTCGGTCCCGCCTTCCAGGTACCCCAGGGTATGGAACTCTGGGCTTCACAGAAAGCATGGAATGAACTGCCTGCGGATCTGCAGGCCATTGTCGAGGCGGCGGCCGAAGTTTTCAACAAGGATTACATGGACGCCGTGACCATGCAGGAAAAGGAAATGTTCAACAAGTCCTTCAAGGAGTGGGGAACCACCTACACCGAGTTCAGCCCTGAAGAAGTGGTCAGGATTACCCAGGAATTCAGCATTCCCTATCTTGACAAGATCGCCGAAGAGCAGGGAAAGAAGGATCCGAGGGTCATCAAGGCCGTCGAGATAATCAAGCAGTTCATGAAGGACTACGGATACATAAAATAAGAGTTCATCCGCAAGGGTACCCCCTTCTTTTCTCCGGGAGGGGGTATTTCTTTTACGCCGTCCGCGGCGGAATCTTTCGATGGGGTGAGGCGATTGCAGTTTTTAAGAGGTTTCGTTCGATGCGTTGATGCCGCGATTGACTTTATCGGCAAGACCACGAGCTTTCTTATTTATCCGACCATGCTCGTGCTGGTGTACGAGGTTGTCATGCGCTATTATTTTACCCGCCCTACCATCTGGGCTCACGAGACGTCCTGCATGCTCTACGGCGCGCACTTTGTGATCGGCGGTGCCTACGCCCTGCAGAGGGGGGCCTTCGTCAACGTGGAGGTTCTCTATATCCGCCTTTCCAAACGGGGAAGGGCCGTTCTCGACCTTATTACCTGGACCATGTTCTACGTCTTTGTGGGAACATTGCTCTGGAAGAGCATTCCCTGGGCATGGGAAAGCTTTACAGTGCGCGAATTTTCCGACAGCACGTGGGGGCCATACGTTTGGCCGATCAAGATGGCCATACCCTTTGCCTCCCTTCTCATGCTTCTCCAGGGGATGACCAAGACCATCAAGGACGCGTACCTGGCCGTGACCGGGCGGGACTTTGTCGTCGCGGCGGATGCTGAAACCGCTGCCGGAAACTGAGGTGATGTTATGAGTATCGAGCTCATTTCGATTCTGCTCTTCGGCAGCATGCTCCTTCTCCTGGTCTCGGGCCTTCCCGTCGCCTTCGTCCTCGGAGGGCTGGCTGTGGTGTTCACCGGAGTGTTCTGGGGCCCTGAATCGCTGTTCATCATTCTGGCCAGGACCTTTTCCATGATGTCCAGCACGACCCTCGTGGCGGCGCCCCTTTTCGTCCTTATGGCGGTGGTTCTTGAGCGTTCCGGCGTGGCGGAAGACCTCTACGAGATGATGTACCGCTGGTCAGGGGGCGTCAAGGGCGGGCTGGCGGTGGGCACGGTTCTTGTCTGCACCCTGATAGCCGCCATGTCCGGCATTGCCTCCACCGGAGTCGTCATGATGGGCGTCATGGCTCTGCCCGAGATGCTGAAGAGAGGATACGACAAGAGGATCGCCACCGGCTGCATTCTGGCCGGAGGGGTTTTGGGGCCCCTCATTCCTCCCAGCATAGCCCTGGTGCTGTACGGCACCATGGCCCAGGTATCCATCGGCGGGCTCTTCGCCGGCGGAATGGCCGCGGGCCTGGTCTGTTCACTGCTGATCGTAGGCTACATTCTCATCAGGTGCTATATCAATCCGAAAATGGGACCGGCCATTCCCGTGGAAGAGAGGGCCGACTGGGACGCGAAAATAGCCTCGCTCAAGGGAGTCATCCTTCCCCTTCTCCTTATCACGGCCGTTCTTGGATCCATCTACAGCGGCATCGCCACGCCCACGGAGGCCGCGGCGGTGGGGGCCCTGGGCGCTTTCGTCTGCAGCGCCATTCACAGGCGGCTGACCTGGGACCTGATCAAGAGCGTGGCCTACACCACCATCCAGGTCCAGGGCTTCATGATGTGGATACTCTTTGCCGCCCAGGGATTCGCTGCCGTCTACATGGGGCTGGGAGCTTCCAGGATGGTGGTCAACCTTGTCCGGGAGTACCAGGTGGGCTGGTGGACCATGCTGATCGGCATACAGGTTGTCTGGTTCCTCCTCGGGTGCGTGATCGACGCGTGGAGCATCCTCATGATAACCCTTCCCATCATTCTTCCCCTCATGCCGCTGTATGGATTCGATCCCCTGTGGCTGGGGGTTCTGTACGCGGTGAACACCCAGACGGGGTATCTGACGCCTCCCTTCGGTACCATGCTGTTTATGATGAAGGGTATTGCCCCGAAGGAGGTCACCATGTCGGACATTTACCGCTCCATTGTTCCCTTTGTTACAACCCAGCTTTTCTGCCTGGTACTGTGCATCCTGTTCCCCAGGATCGTAACCTGGCTTCCGGATCTGCTGTTCAAATAACCGGTCAGACGGAAAGGCGGGGCGAACAGCCCCGCCTTTTTTTATTTCCCCATGGGCGTGTACAATAAAGCCGGCGGCCGGGAGTTCCTTCCATGGCCGCACCAAGAGGACGGGAGGGGTTTATATGAGTAGAAAGATAAGCATGCGGTGTTTCTGTGCGTTCCTGTTCCTGACGGGCTTTCTTGTCTTTTTTTCTGTGCGGGCCGAGGCCCTGGCGGGGCTGTCGGTGCCCCAGTCTCCCATGTTCCACGCGGCTTCCCTCCCGGACGTTCCCCTTGTTCCGGCGGAACGGCGGAAGGAGCTCCTCCATGAGATGAGGGAACGCTTTTTCTCCCCCTGGGCACAGACGGAGCCGAGGAAGGCGAAAGAAACCCTGGAATGGGTTTTCGACCGCTACGGAAAGGGCGGCATTTTCGGCGAGAACCTCCAGCCCAGGCCTTTCTCGTGGGCGGAGGAACAGCGGAAGGCATCCAGGATCGGGGCGGCAGGGGAGCTGAACCGGCTCGCCGCCTCCGTGCGGCCCTCCTCCCTGAGGCTCATGCCCACCGACGAACCCGTCTTCCTGTCCCCCGACCTTCCGGGAGAGGGATATCCCTTCGATTATCTCCAGAACAGCCTCGTTCACCCCGGTGAGCCCCTTTTCGTCTCCCACCTGTCGGAGGACGGCCTCTGGGCGTGGTGCGACACGTCCTATGCCTCGGGGTGGATGAAACTCCACGATCTGGCCTTCGCCGACAGAGCGGCGGCGGAGCGATGGATGGGCTTCCCCCTCGCCGCCGTGGTTTCCGAGAACACAGTGTTCCGCCGCGAGGGGACGGCCCTCTTCCGGGCGAAGGTGGGAACCCTCCTGCCCCTGGTTCGGAAGGGCATTGCCGGACACCTGGTGGCCGTTCCCTTCCGCGACAGGGACGGGAACCTCGGGGTGAGCCAGGCTGCCGTTTCTGCCGATGATGTGGAGCCCGTGCCGCTGCCCCTGACGCCATGGAGGCTGGCCTCCGCGGCGGAGGAGTTTACGGGTGAACTCTACGGCTGGGGCGGGTTTCTGGGCAACCGGGACTGCAGCGCCATGACCCGGGACCTGCTGCTGCCCTTCGGCATCTGGCTTCCCCGCAACTCTGCGGCCCAGGCCGGAACGGGTGAAGTGATCCCCCTGGACGGTCTTTCCCCCGCTGAAAAGAAGGCCCTCATCGCCGGAAAGGGCGTTCCCTTCCTGACGCTCCTCGGAATGCCGGGGCACGTCATGCTCTACATCGGCACGTACAGGGGAGAGCCCCTTGTCCTGCACAACATGTGGGGCATACGGACCGAACGGAACGGAAAGGAAGGCCGGCACGTGGTGGGGAAAAACGTTATCTCTACCCTCGACCTGGGATCGGACCTGTCCGACCATCTGCCCGGACGGCTTCTCGCGGACCGGCTGAACAGGATGGCCCTTCCTGCCTCAAGAGGGACTATGCCGGATTGAGGAAAATGGTTACGGTGAGCTCTTCAGGAGGCATGGGCCGAAGGCGTATGGGTTCCCGAAGGAACCGCTGCCCGGGGGGGCGGTGTTTCGAAAAAAACTGATTCCGGGAAAATGGCAGAATCAGCCTGGATGTCCTAAAGAAGCTGTTCGAGAGTCTCCCGGGAAAGGTCGCAGTCTTTGAGGATTTTCGCCAGCAGACCGTGTCCTATGGTTTCACCGGCATGAACAGGGACAACGGTGCAGCGGCCGTCATTGTGCCGCAGAAAATAATGGCTGCCCCTGATACGGACAACGTTGAATCCTGCTTTTGCCAGGGCGGTCACCAGTATTTTTCCGGTGAGGGCAGGCAGCGGCGTCATACCGGAACGCTGACCTGCTGAACCCCGATGAAGTCAAGAAATTCCGGATCGTCGCCCTCCACTTCAAGGCACAGCTCGATTGCCTCCTTTATGCGGACTGAAAGCTCATCAAGCGATTTTGCCTGGGTATGGCATCCCCGCAGGGAAGGTACCGAAGCGACGTAATAACCGTCCCGGTCCTGCTCGATGATCACACTGAATTGCCTGGTCATGGAATGTCACCTCCCCGAATGTGCAAGAGAATTCTATCATGATCACGCCGCGCATCCAAGAGAGGGAAGGCGGAAGCGATGTCCTAAATCCGCAGCTTCTCCTGGCAGAGGGAGTGTCGCCGGGCACAGCGTCCGGGCCGAGAAACCGACATGGATGTCGGTTTCAGGTGCAGTTGTCAAGGATGACAATCTGCACCGGCGGCCCAAGCGAGCACCGGTGACGCTCCCCGCTGCCTGCGGATTTAGGGATGCCTTCCGGTAACAAGGGATGCCTTCCGGTATTGCGCTCCGCAAGCCTTTCCGCTACACTTCACCATGGAAAAGAACGGGGGGATGAACCTGTGAATGTTTCGGAATATCTCGCTGTTGCCAGGGGTGACCGCCCCGCGGACCTGGTGCTCCGGGGAGCCCGGGTGGCCAACGTCTTCACCCTGGAGTACGAAGAAGCGGACGTGGCCCTTTTCGGGGGACGGATTGCCGGGGTCGGCAAGGGCTACGAAGGCGTCAGGGAAGAAGACCTGTCGGGAATGGTCATCGTTCCCGGCTTCATCGACGGCCACTGCCACATCGAGAGCACCATGCTCACCCCCGCCGCCTTTTCGGAACTCGCCGCGGTCCGTGGCACCACTGCGGCTGCCCCCGATCCCCACGAGATCGCCAACACCTGCGGCATGGCGGGAGTGGAGTACATGTGGAGGGAGAGCCTCAACTGCCCGGTGGATCTCTTCTTCACGGCACCGTCCTGCGTTCCCGCTTCATCCTTCGAGACGCCCTTCGAGGAGCTCGACGCGGGGGCGGTGGCCGAGATGTTCGCCAGAGGGTGGTGCGATTCCCTCGGCGAAGTGATGAACTATCCCGGTGTGACCGGCGGTGACCCCGCCCTCTGGGCGAAACTCTACGCTTCGGGAACGCGGGCCAAGTCCGGCCATGCTCCCGGCCTGACGGGGAAGGATCTGTGCGCCTATCTCCTCAGCGGGTGCGATTCCGATCACGAGAGCTTCAGCGCCGAAGAGGGGCTGGACAAGCTCCGCCGGGGCATGATGCTCATGATCCGGGAAGGGGCCACGGAGCACAACCTGGAGGAGCTGGCCTGCCTGGTGCGGGGAAACGAGGCCCGCTCGAGCCGGTGCATGATGGTGAGCGACGACCTCTCCGCCCGCTATCTCCGCGACCGGGGGCACATGGACGAGAAGATCCGCCTCGCCGTGAAGTCCGGCATTTCGCCCCTGGCGGCCCTTCGTATGGTGACCCTCACCCCGGCGGAATACTTCGGTTGGAAAGACAGGGGAGCGGTGGCGCCGGGAAGGATCGCCGACCTTGCAGCGGTGGACTCCCTGGAGAACTGCTCCGTGAAAAGAGTATGGAAGCGGGGAAGGCTCGTTGCCCGGGACGGAAGGCTCCTCTGCGGCCCTGTCCCGAGGGTGGAGGCGCCTGCTTCCGCCCGGGGGAACATCTCCGTCCCCGAAAAAGAAGCTTTTGAAGTTTTTGTTCCCGGTGGAGCGAAGATCCGGGTGGTGGGACTCCGTCCCGGGCAGGTGGTGACGGACCACCTGGTGATGGATCCCCCTGTCTCAGACGGGCTGGCGGCCGCCGACCCCTCCAGGGACATCTGCTGGCTGGCCGTCCTGGAGAAGAACCGCGGCACCGGACGCCTTGCCCTGGGCTTCGTCCACGGCCTGGGGCTGAAAGAAGGGGCCATAGGGTCCTCCGTGGCCCACGACGCCCACAATTTTGTGGCCGCCGGAACGGACATCCTTTCCCTGAGAACGGCCCTCGGATTTTTGGCCTCCGAGGGAGGCGGTATTGTGGCGATCCGGGGCGGGGAAGTCCTTGGCTCCCTCGGCCTTCCGGTGGGAGGCCTCATGAATCCGGGAAGCGCCGATGAGGTCATAAAGGGCCTGGAGGCGGCGGAAGAGGCGGCCCGGTCCCTCGGCACCACCGTGGACCATCCCTTCATGGCCATGAGCTTCCTCTCCCTGTCGGTGATCCCCGAACTCAAGCTCACCGACCAGGGGTACGTGGATCTGGGCAGGGGAGGCATCCAGTCACTCTTTACGGAATGAATTCATTCTCAATAGAAGGGGAGGAGTTGCAATGGCTTCATTGCTTGAAAACCGCTTTCATCTGAAGGAGGCGGGAACGGACGTCCGCACGGAGGTCCTGGCAGGAATCACCACGTTCATGACCATGGCGTACATCATCTTCGTAAACCCCGGAATTCTGCAGAACGCCGGCATGCCTTTCGGTGCCCTCATGACGGCCACGTGTCTGGCGAGCGCCCTGGCCACGTTCCTCATGGCCTTCATGGCCAACTACCCCATCGCCCTCGCGCCGGGCATGGGGCTCAACGCGTTCTTCGCCTTCGGCGTGGTCCTCGGCATGGGGATCTCCTGGCAGGTGGCCCTGGCCGCCATCTTCATCGAGGGTATCCTCTTCATCCTTCTCACCCTCACGAAAGTCCGGGAGAGCATCGTCAACGGCATTCCCAAGTCGCTGAAGATAGGAATCTCCACGGGAATCGGCCTGTTCATCGCCTTCATAGGCCTCCAGAGCGCCGGAATCATCGTGAAGAATGACGCGGTCCTCGTCGGCCTCGGGAACATGAAGTCCGTGGAGGTCCTTCTCGCCTTCGCCGGATTCTTCATCATGGTGACCCTGGAAGTCCGGAAGGTGAGAGGGTCCATCCTCTGGGGCATCCTCGCCGTCACGGCACTCGCCGTGGCTCTCGGCGTGACGAAAATGCCCGACGGCGTTCTCTCCATGCCTCCTTCCGTTCTGCCCATCTTCGGGAAGATGGACTTCTCGGGGCTGGCCAACCCCAACTTCTGGATTGTCATGTTCTCTTTCTTCTTCGTTGACTTCTTCGACACGGTGGGAACCCTCGTGGGCGTCACAAACCGGGCCGGCATGCTCGACTCCGAGGGCAGGCTGCCAAGGGCGAGCCGGGCCCTCATGGCGGACGCCATCGGAACCACGGCGGGAGCCGTGCTCGGAACCTCCACGGTGACCTCCTACGTGGAAAGCGCCAGCGGCGTGGAGCAGGGAGGCCGGACGGGCCTCACGGCCTTCGTCACGGGAATTCTCTTCCTGCTGGCCCTTTTCTTCTCCCCCATCGTCTCCATCGTGCCCGCCTGTGCCACGGCTCCCGCGCTGGTCCTCGTGGGCATCTTCATGATGGCGAGCCTCAAGGACCTGGACTTCACAGACTGGACGAACTTCGTCCCCGCGTGCGTGGCCCTCTTCGTCATGCCCTTCACCTACAGCATCGCCCACGGCATCGAGTTCGGCATCATCTCTTTCGCCGTGCTCAAGATCCTCGGCGGCAAAGCGAAGGAAGTCAGCCCCATCATGCTCGGCCTGGCGGTTCTCTTTATCGCCAAGGAAATCTTTTTCTAGCGGCCGGTTTTTTCAACCGTAAAAAAACAGGGCCTTCCGGATTGTCCGGGAGGTCCTGTTTTTTATTACCGCCCCTGTCCTCCGCGAAACCTCCGGCGCCTCGGGCAGTGCCCCGGCCGTCCGAAGGGTCCCTGGTCCGCCGGGGAGGCGTTCTCGTCCTTCAGCTCTTCCCGGCATTTTCCGCACAGGCCGGCGATGGCGAGGGACTGGGGCAGCAGCTCCAAACCCGCATCCGCAAGCCACTGTTCCAGGGTTTCCTGTTTTTGTGCCTCTTCTCCCAGGGGAACGAGGGACCCGCAGTGGCGGCAGAAGGCGGAGATATGGAGCTTCTGTTCCGGCATTTCGAGCCGGAATTCCCCCTCGTTCAGGTAGATGACGTTCACCACGCCCATCTCGGCGAGAAGGTTGATGGTCCTGTAGACCGTGGCGATGCCGATGGAGGGGTCGAGGTCCCGGGTTTTTCCCCAGATGTCCTGCACCGTGGAAGGCACGCCGAGGTTTTCGGCGATTACCCGGAAGAGCACCTCCCGCTGGGCAGTGAGCCGGAGGCCCCTGCCTTTCAGTTTTTCAAGAAAGCCGGTCACGGCGCTTTCATGCTGCTGTTCGTCCATAGAATCTCCTCCTGCAGGGGAATCATGCTAAAATCCGCCGGCAGCGGGGAGCGTCACCGGTGCTCGCTTGGGCCGCCGGTGCAGATTGTCGTCCATGACAACTGCACCTGAAACCGACATCCCTGTCGGTTTCCCGGCCCGGGCGCTGTGCCCGGCGATACTCCCTCTGCCTGAAAAAAAGCGGATTTGGGTCATGGTTTTCCTCTTGACATAATGGCACAAAGGGGTCTATTATGCAACTGATAATCAGTATCATTAAAGGAGGAATGAACAATGCCTGCACGGAACGGAACGGGACCCCTCGGAATGGGGCCCATGACAGGTTGGGGAAGAGGATGGTGCGGCGGCGGCAGAGGTATGGGCCGCGGCTTTGCCGGATACGGCAGGTTCGGCATGGGACGGGGGTTCGGCGGCGTATGGGCGGCCCCGGTCACGCCGGAGATGGAGGAGCAGGCTCTCCGGCAGGAGATGGAAATGCTCAGATCCAGGATGGATGAGCTGCAGGCGCGGCTCGGAAAGGACAGGGGAGAATGACGAAGGCGGCCATCGCTCTGGACGGGAATATCATTTCGGAACACTTCGGGAAAGTCCGGGAGTTTCTTTTCGTGACCTTTGAGGATGGGAAAGAGCTTTCCAGGGAGGTCATCCCGGCACCTTCGGCCGATCACGCCCCTGGCGTTTTCCCCAACTGGGTGAAATCCATGGGGGCGGACGTCGTTATGGCCGGAGGAATGGGCGTCAAGGCAAAGCAGTTTTTTCAGGCCCTTGGAGTCCGGGTTCTCACGGTACCTTCCATGGATGCCGAAGAAGGTGTGAAGGCCCTTCTTGCCGGAGCGGTACGGACCGTGGAGACCGACTGCGGTCACGGAGCGGACCAGGACTGCAGCCACGAATCCGGTCACGACTGCGGAAAATGAAAATAGCGGTGGCCAGCGGCAAGGGAGGCACGGGAAAGACAAGCATCTCGGCCTCCCTTGTGCTTGCGAGGCCTCGGGTACTGGCGATCGATCTTGACGTGGAGGAGCCGAACCTTTCCATTCTGCTCGGCTGCGCTGAAACTGAAGCCCTGTCCGTTACGATGCCGTCGGCGAAAATCGACGGGAGCGCATGCATTTCTTGCGGCACATGTGCGAAGGCCTGCGTTTACGGGGCCATCGCCTGGCTGGGCGGGGGGATTCCCGTCATCAACGGATCCCTGTGCCGGGGGTGCGGGCTCTGTTCCAGGGTATGCCCCCCGGGGGCGATTTTCGAGGAGGAACAGGCGGTCGGCGAGGTCAGGTCAGGAAAGTGCGGCGGCATTTCTTTCCTTGAGGGAAGACTCCGGGTCGGAAGCGTCAATACGGTGCACGTCATCGGGGAAACAGTCAAAAAGGCGGAAACGCTTGGGGCTTCCGACTGGGTGATGGACTGTCCTCCCGGCACTGCCTGCCCCGTGGCGGCGTCCCTCCGCCATGCCGACATGGCCCTGCTGGTGACGGAGCCCACACCCTTCGGACGGTCCGACCTGGAGGGCATGCTTGAACTGACGGCGGACATGAGAATTCCTTCCGCTCTCGTGATCAACAAGACGGGCATCGGCAACGTCCCGCTCGAAGACCTGTGCAGACGGTTCGGCACGGAGATCCTCGCACGCTTCCCGTTCTCCCGCTCCGCGGCGGAATGCGGGGCCCGGGGGGAATCGCCCTTCAAAACCGATGCCGGATGGGCTGAAACCACACGGTCGCTCTGGTCGGAGATCGAAAGGAGATTCTCATGAGCATCCGGGAGGTTGTCTTAATCAGCGGCAAGGGCGGAACCGGAAAGACCACCCTGACGGCCTCTCTCGCAGCCGTCGCGGAAGAGCGAAAAATCCTTGCGGACGCCGATGTGGACGCGCCGAACCTGGCCCTTCTGCTGCATCCCGCAGAGACGCACCGTGAGCCCTTTTCGGGCATGTCCATAGCTGACGCGGACCGGGAACGGTGCAGCGGATGCGGGATCTGCGAATCGGCCTGCAGGTATGACGCGATCCATGTCCGGGACGGAAAGGCCGTCGTCGACGAAGGCTTCTGCGAGGGGTGCAGGGTGTGCCTTTTCGTGTGCCCCGAGCAGTGCATTTCCCAAAAAAAGATCGAGCGGGGAACCATACGCCGGGGAGAAACCGCCCTGGGGCCCCTGTGGCATGCCCGGCTGAATCCCGGCGGAGAGAACACCGGCCTGATGGTGGCCCTTCTGCGGAAGGAAGCCCGGAAGGAAGCGAAAAGAATCGGGGCGACGCTCATAATCACCGACGGGCCTCCGGGCATCGGCTGCCCGGTAACCTCGTCGGTAACGGGGGCCGATTTCGCTGTGATCGTTTCCGAGCCCTCCCGGTCCGCCCTGTCGGATCTCCGTCGGGCTGCGGAATTGTGCGGTATACTGGCGGTGCCTTTCGGTATCGTGATCAACCGGTGGAACCTCTCGGAGGAACTCACGGAAACCCTGAAGAAAACGTGCGGGGAGCAAGGATGGCCCCTTCTCGGCACGGTTCCTTTCGACGAAAGAATCGCAGAGGCCGTAGGCGCAGGCCGCATACCCGTCCCCGAGATGGGGGACGCACTGCCGGCACTGTGGGGTTCAATACGAAAAACAGGGAGGCTGGGACAATGATCCGGATCGCAGTCGCGGCATCGGGAAAAGAGGAAACATCCCAGGTGGCGGACAGGTTTGCCCGCGCACCCTTTTTCATCATAGCGGACGAAGAAGGAAACATCCTGGAGGCTTTTGAAAACGACGCCGGGGCAGAGCAGCACGGAGCGGCGTCCAAAGCCCTTATGACCCTGTCGCAGAAACAGGTTTCCGTTCTGCTGGCTCCCAGGATGGGACCGAACGCCCTCGGTTTTCTGCAGCAGGCGAATATGGAGGCATTCTGTGCCGATGGAATGACGGTCAGGCAGGCCCTGGACGGATACAAAAACTCATCCCTTGAAAAAATAGCCAAATAGAAGGAGCGGACATCATTCATGACTCTACCGCCGAAAAGCGACAAAAAGCAGATCAAAAAAATCTACGCCGTGGGCAGCGGAAAGGGCGGCGTGGGCAAGAGCTCCGTCACGTCCCTTCTCGCCGTGGCAGCAGCCCGTCAGGGGAAAAAAGTGGGCATCATGGATGCCGACATCACCGGGCCGTCCATTCCCACCTTCTTCGGGCTCAGAACCTTTCCTTTCGGGAACGCCGAGGGGATCGAGCCGCCGAAGACGAAGCTCGGAATCAGGGTCATCTCCATGAACCTCCTGCTGGACGACCCGGCGAAGCCCGTGGTCTGGAGAGGGCCCCTGCTCGGCAACGCCGTGACCCAGTTCTTCACTGAAGTGAAGTGGGAGGATCTCGACGTGCTCTTCATCGACCTCCCCCCGGGAACAGGCGACGCCGTGCTCACGGTGATGCAGACCATTCCCCTCGACGGCTTCCTCCTGGTGACCTCCCCCCAGGAGATTGCCTCCCTGGTGGTGCGGAAGGCGGCGAAGATGGCGGAAATGCTCTCCGTCCCCCTCGCGGGCGTGGTGGAGAACATGAGCGCCTTTGTCTGCCCCGACTGCGGAAAGCGGGTGGAGCTCTTCGGCAAAAGCCATTCTCCGGCCCTCCTGGAACACCTCGGCGCTTCCTTCTGGGGGAGCCTCCCCCTTGACCCCGCACTGGCGGAGATGGCCGACAGCGGCACTATCGAGAACTATGGCAACGAAGAAGTCTTCTCGGTTCTGACCAAAGGGTTGCAGGAAAAGATGTAGCCGGATTCGACTTCATGGGCGCCCCTCTCCGGAGGGGCGTTTTTTATTGGCTTCCTCAATCTGCGATTGCCGGTGAGGTTCCCCGCTGCCAGGAAAAGCTGCGGATTTGGGCCGCTGCCAGCGGATGCAGAGGCTTCTTTTCGGGCTTCTTTTCAGATTGACAAATTTCGTTTCCTCCTGTACCGTATGCGCAACTAAAGTTTATTTGGTTGATATTTATGTAAATAAATTTATTTATGTCAGCGGGAAGGACGATCGATCTGAAATGAGGAACTGTTTTCTTGTACTTGGCAGCGGGGAATGTTTCGGCGGCATATCCTTCGGGAGCAGGGCTCCCGGGGTTTCCGGCCTTGTTTCCGGGACGGAAGGCGCGGCAGCGGGTGAAGTGGTTTTCAACACGGCCATGGGCGGATATCACGAGATGCTGACCGATCCGTCCTACACCGGCCAGATCGTGGCGCTCACCTGCCCTCACGCAGGCAATTACGGATGCCTGGACGAATGGTCGGAACGCGGTCCCGACGAGCCCTCCATGCCGGAAATCAAGCTGTCGGGTCTGGTGGTGCGGTCCCTGCACTCCGGTCCCGTGCCCGGGGGAAGGACGACCCTCCACGAATTCCTGAAAAAACACGGCATACCGGGGATACAGGGGGTGGACACTCGTGCCCTGACCCTTCGGCTCCGGACCGGGGGAAGCTGCGCCGGCGTCATAGTGAGTTCCCCGGAAGGCGCCCTGTCCGGAGAGGAAATGAGCCGTGTTCTCGCCTACCTTGGAAGTGTGCCGTCCATGGCGGGGCGGAACCTTCTCCCGTCGGTGGGAACCAGGACGGAGAAACATCCCGGGGGCCGGGGAACTCTCCATTTCGCGGTGGTGGACTGCGGTGTGAAGGGGAACATCCTCAGGGAACTCTCCCTCAGGGGAGTCTCTTCCACAGTGTATCCATGGACGGCCGCGCCGGAGGACATTCTCCGGTCCTCCCCCGACGGCGTTCTCTTTTCCAACGGGCCGGGAGATCCGGCTGTCCTGACGCCCCTTGCGGATGTCATCCGGACCCTTCTGGGCCGCCTTCCGGTCTTCGGCATCTGCCTGGGGCACCAGGTAATCGCCCATGCCCTGGGCGGAACCACGAAAAAGATGAAATTCGGCCACCACGGGTGCAATCACCCGGTCCGGGACGAGCGGACGGGACAGGTCCAGGTGACCAGCCAGAACCACGGTTTCGAAGTTGACGGTTCCTCCCTTCCCCCCGGGGTGATAATCCGGTTCCGCAACGCCAATGACGGCACGGTGGAGGGGCTCTCCCATGACTCCCTGCCCCTTCTCTCCTGCCAGTTCCATCCGGAGGCCGCGCCCGGCCCCAGGGACTCCCTGTGGATTTTCGACGAGTTCGTACACATGGCGGCTGTTTATGCCGCCCATAAGGAGGCACACTCATGCCCGCCCGCAAAGATCTGAAAAAAATCCTCCTTCTGGGGTCGGGGGCCATCGTCATCGGGCAGGCCTGCGAGTTCGACTATTCAGGTGTCCAGGCGGCAAAGGTTCTCAAGGAGGAAGGGTACGATGTGGTGGTGGTGAACCCCAACCCGGCAACGGTGATGACCACGCCGGGAATCGCCGACACGATTTACCTCGAGCCCCTCAAGATTCCCTACGTGGAGGAGATCATACGGAAGGAGCGGCCCGATGCCGTACTGCCCACCATGGGAGGGCAGACGGCCCTGAATCTCCTCCTGGAGCTGGACGATGGGGGCATCCTGGAAAAGTGGGGAGTGGAGGTCATCGGCGCCTCCGCGGAATCCATCCGGCTTGCCGAGGACCGGGGACGGTTCAAGAAAGCCATGGAGGATATCGGCCTTGACGTCCCGAAATCTGTCCTCGTCCGTTCGGTGCAGGAGGCCGAAGAGTTTGCCGTCCGGACCGGCCTGCCGGTGGTCATACGTCCCTCCTTCACCCTCGGGGGCGTGGGGGGTGCCATCGCTTCCACATGGGGGCAGCTCAGGGCGCAGGTGGAGCGGGCGCTTCTGGAGAGCCCCGTGAAATCGGCCCTCGTGGAAGAATCCCTCCTGGGATGGAAAGAGTTCGAGATGGAGGTCATGCGGGACAGAAAGGACAATGCCGTGGTGATCTGCTCCATAGAGAATATCGACCCCATGGGAGTCCATACCGGCGACAGCATCACCGTGGCCCCCATACAGACCCTGAGCGACAGGGAATACCAGACAATGCGGACCGCCGCCATCGACGTCCTCCGGGCCGTAGGGGTGGACTGCGGAGGGTCCAACGTGCAGTTCGCCGTGCATCCGTCCTCGGGAAGGATGACGGTGATCGAGATGAACCCCCGGGTGAGCCGGTCGTCGGCCCTTGCGTCCAAGGCGACGGGGTTTCCCATCGCCCGGGCTGCCGCCAGGCTGGCCGTGGGGTACACCCTCGACGAGATTCCCAACGAGATTACCGGAGAAACTACCGCCTGTTTCGAGCCGGCGCTGGATTATGTGGCCGTGAAGTTTCCCAGGTTCGAGACGGACAAGTTCCCGGCGGAATACGACCTGCTCGGGACCCAGATGAAGTCCGTCGGGGAATCCCTCGCCCTCGGGCGCACCTTCATGGAGGCCGCGAACAAGGCCGCCAGGGCTTTGGAACAGGGCTTCGACGGCATTCACGAGCTCTCCATGGGGTACGACGGCCTCGATACGATGCTGACGACGTCCCACCCGAAAAAACTTTTCGCCGCCTACACGGTGCTGAAGCGGGAAGGGCGGCGGTCCCTGAAGGCGCTGGCGGAAAAAACGGCCTACGATCCCTGGTTCCTCTCCCAGATGGCAGACCAGGCGGAGCTGGAAGAGAAAATAGCCGACGGGCCGCTGACGGAAGATCTTCTCCTGGAGGCGAAGCGGTCCGGCCTTTCCGACAAGCGGATCGCCGCTCTTTCCTCCATAAAGGAAGGGGCAGTCGAGGCCCTCCGGAAGGACCTGGGCATCGAACCCTGCTTCCATTTCGTGGATACGTGCGCGGGGGAGTTTGCGGCGGCCACCCCCTATTTCTACTCCACCTGGGGTGAAATCGACGAAGGGGAGCCTGCGGGAGAAACGGGCGTCGCCATTCTGGCTTCAGGGCCCAACCGGATCGGCCAGGGGCTGGAGTTCGATACCTGCTGCACCCTGGCGTCCCTCGCATGGAAGGAGCTGGGGCGGCGGACGGTGATCATCAATTCCAACCCCGAGACCGTCTCCACCGACTACAACGTTTCCGACAGGCTGTACCTGGAGCCTCTCGCGGCGGAGCACGTGAAAGCCGTCCTGGCGAAAGAGGGCCTTCGCGATGTTATGGTGCAGCTCGGAGGCCAGACGCCCCTCAACCTGGCGGAAGAGCTTGAGAAATGGGGCGCCCGTATCGTGGGAACCTCCCTGGCGGGCATAGATGAGGCGGAGGACAGAGGCAGGTTTTCCGCCCTGCTGAAGCGTCTCGGCCTCCGCCAGCCCGAGAGCAGGATGGCGGCATCTCCCGGAGAAGTGGCGGAGGCTGCGGCTGAAATCGGCTTCCCCGTCCTTCTCCGCCCCTCCTATGTCCTGGGGGGAAAGAACATGTTCATTGCCCATACGGAAGAGGAACTGGAACGCTACCTATCCAGGGGGCTGCCCCTGGACAGGGAACACCGGCTTCTGGTGGACCGCTTTCTCGAGGATGCCTTTGAATATGACCTGGACGCCCTCAGCGACGGGCGGAATGTCTACGTGGCAGGCGTGCCGGAACATATCGAGGCGGCGGGGATCCATTCCGGGGACAGCGCCTGCGTCTTTCCGGCCTATAAATGCACTCCGGCGCTGCACCGGGAGATGACGGAGGCGGCGGTACGAATCGCGAGGGAGACCGGCGTGAAGGGGTTTCTCAATATCCAGTTCGCGGCGAAAGGCGGGGAACTGTACATTCTCGAGGTCAACCCCAGGGCATCCCGGACAGTCCCCTTTCTTTCCAAGGCCGGCGGCGTCAACCTGGTGAAAGCCGCCGTCCGGATCTGGCAGGGGGAAGACCTGGAGGCCCTGGGGCTCACGAAGGACGGGTACGGAGAAGGACGGTGCCTCACGGAATGGGCGGTGAAGGAGGCGGTGTTCTCCTTTGACCGTTTCGCCTCCGTGGACCCGGTCCTCGGACCCGAAATGCGCTCCACCGGCGAAGTCATGGGAATGGGTTCCACGGTGGGGGAGGCCTTCGCCAAAAGCCAGGCTGCGGGGGGGACCATGCTCCCCGTGCGGGGGACGGTTTTTATTTCGGTGAACGATTTCGACAAATCCACAATTTTTCCGGCGGCGAAAAAGCTGGCGGATCTCGGTTTTTCCCTCGCGGCCACAAGAGGGACCGCCCGGTATCTCTTCGACAGGGGACTCTTTCCCGAAGTGGTCCTCAAGGTCCACGAAGGGCGGCCGAACGTGGTGGACCACATGAGGGGGGGAAAGATCCAGCTTCTCATCAATACGCCCTTCGGATCCCGCAGCCTGTCGGGCGGGCGGGAGATGCGCATCGAGGCGGTCCGCAGGAAAATTCCGTATACGACGACGACTTCCGCGGCCGAAGCGGCCGTGGAAGCCATCGCCGAACTGCAGAAGGGATGCGTTTTCGTCCGTCCCCTGCCGGAAATGAAGTAAGTCCGGCAGAAAAGAAGTTGCTTTGTCCGTTATTGACTGCGCTTCGCTTTAGTAATACCATAACGAAGCGATACCGGATTTTTTATCAGCAAAGGAGGGATGGGTGTGAGCAAAACGCGGGAAGGATGGAATCCTTATCTTCTCGGCGGACTGGCCGGACTGCTTTCCGTATGGTCGACCTACTATACCGGAAAGTTTTTCGGCGCGTCCACATCCTTCGTGAGGGCTGCGGCCTTCGTGGAGGATAAGGTCATTCCGGAACGGGCGGCGACACTTGAATATCTGGTGAAGAACGCCGCAAAGATGGACTGGCAGATGATGTTGCTTATCGGCATTTTTATCGGTGCCCTGCTTTCGGCTACATTGTTCGGCGATTTCAAGTTCCAGGCCGTGCCGGACATGTGGAAGAAACACTTCGGTGAAAGCGCCGTGTCCAGGGGTGTGGTGGCCTTTCTCGGCGGTGCGGTGGCCATGTTCGGCGCCCGCCTGGCCGACGGATGCCCCAGCGGACACGGGCTGAGCGGGACCATGCAGCTTGCTGCCAGCGGTTTTTTGGCTCTCATCTGCTTTTTCATCGCAGGTGCCATAGTGGCCAGAATGATATACGGAGGAGGTGGGCAGAATGGATCTTGACCAGATCGTAGTCCATCTGAATGAAATTCTCGTCTCCCTCAAGGGCATAGCCAACGCCGTCGACCTCGAGCTCCGTTTCGGCCTGGTCACCGGAATGGTATTCGGCGTCCTTCTCCAGAGGGCCAGGGTGCTTCGCTACGACAAGCAGCTCGCAGCCCTCCGTTTCAAGGATTTCACCATCCTGAAGTTCATGATGTCGGCAATCATCGTCGGCATGATCGGGACGTATTTCCTCTACGACCAGGGACTGGTGAAGCTTTCCATAAAACCCACCATCCTGGGCGGGACCATCACCGGAGGCGTCCTCTTCGGAGTCGGCTGGGCCCTTCTGGGCTACTGCCCCGGCACGTCCATGGGCGCCCTGGGCGAAGGGCGGACCGATGCCCTCTGGGGCATCCTCGGCGCCATCGTCGGCGCGGCCCTCTATGCCGAGATGTTCCCCTACCTGCAGGATACCCTGCTGAAGATGCACGACTACGGAAAGATCACCCTTCCCCAGCTTCTCGGCGTCAACCACTGGATCGTCATTGCGGGAGTCTCGGTGGTCTTCCTCCTGTCCTTCGTGCTGATGGAGAAAAAGGGACTGTAATTTATCCCGTTTGCTGCAGCAACGGCCCCCGGATTTTTCCGGGGGCCGTTTTTCTATCGTTTTTTCAGCAGGGCGGCAAGGGGAAGGAGAAGGAGAATTCCCCAGGGAGACACTCCTCCGGAGCACCCCGGAGCGGACGGATTCTCCGGCGGGGCGGGCAGGGAGAAGAGCTGGTATCCCCTGTCGTACTGGTCGCCCCACCCTCTCGCGAGAAGATGGTGGGTTCCTCCCGAAGTAAAGGCCCATCCTCCGTCTCCGGAGATAAAGGGAAAGCGGGGAGAGGCCAGCCCCCATTCACCGCCGCTTCCGTCGGGGCGTGTCCAGGCGGCCAGGGGAGAGGCCATGCTGAGGTCGCCGAAATACACGAGACCGCCGAAGAGGAGGACGGCCTCCCTTTCCCCGTCGAAGGCCAGCGACCCCTTCCACGTGCTGAAGGGAAGGGAGGTGTCCTGCCGTGAACCGTCCTCCAGGGAAAAGACGTTCACCGATGACGTGGGGATTTCCACCGTCGAAGAGGTGGATCCCACGGTGAACAGTTCGTAGTGTTTCCCGCCGGCGACGAAGAGCTTCCCGTCCTCTATGGCGGCTGCCGCGGCGAAGCGCTTCTCCGACAGGGTTCCCCATCGCTGCCATTCGAGGGTCTCGAGGTCGAGCCGGTAGACGGAATCGACGGTCTTGTCATGAAGGTCCAGGAAAGAGCCCACCACAAATCCTCCGGCCATATAGAAGTATTTCTCTTCCGCCGCCGTTGCCGGGGAGCCGAGACGGCTTTCCCGGAGTTCTTCGGGCAGGCGGGTGAGCCGGCGGAGCTCTCCCCGTTCCGTGTCGTAGGCGTAGACCCAGCCTTCCGACGACTGTCCCGTCAGGAACACCGTCGTTCCCAGTGCGCAGTAGCTCGTGTAGCGGAAGTCGAGGTCGGTCCGGGCCCATTCTTCCCCTTCCCCGCCCAGGGGAGCTTTCCGCAGGGTCCGGTCCCGGAGCGAAAAAACGGCGGGAAGGTAGCGGCGGACCAGGTTGCCGTATTCGTTCAGCTCTTCGAATCCGGCGGTGCCGTAGACGAATTCATCCGCCACGGCGGCCTGTCCGGACACGGGAACGGCATGGAAATCCCTGCCGCCTTCGGAAAAGTACACGATGTCCGCCGGGGCAGCTTCCCCGGGACGGGTGAGCAGGAAGGGGAGGGACGTCAGCCTGTCCTGTCCGTCCGCCACGATTTCCAGGGTCACCCTGCCGTCGGGAAGCTCCCCCGGGGGCAGGGTGATGACCGTTTCGCCGGAGGTCCGTCCGTCTTCCGGGAGGATGACCCTCCGGCCGTCACTGAGGACGAGGGAAAGAACTCCCCCCTCGGTGAGATTGTAGCCTGAGAGCCTGACCTGCCCCCCCGGCATGGGGAACTGGCTCGAGAGCCGGAAGAGGGCCGGCCGGGTGCGCAGGGGTTCCGTGAGGGCCCGTCCCGCGCTGAGCCGCCCTTCCGTCCGGCTGAGGCCTTCGAGGGAGGGCAGCCTGTCGGCGGTGGAGAGAAGCTGGGCCTTCACGGTCCTCCAGTCCGCCTCCGGATAAGCGGAGAAGAGCAGGGCGGCGGCCCCCAGGGTCAGCGGCGTTGCCATGGAGGTTCCGGATTTCAGCACCCAGGTGTTCCATGTCCCCCCGATCCTGGAGGAGTAGCCGTTGGTTACGTACTTGCTCGGAATGGTGGAGAGGATGGTCTCCCCGGGGGCGTGGATGTCCACCGACCTCCGCCCCCACTGGGAGAAATTGGAGGGCTCGTCGGTCCCGCCGGTGGATCCCACGGAGACGATGTTCCCGAAAGGGAGGGAGGACGGGTAGCTGAAGGAGGCGAAGTCGTTGTCCGTGGCGAAGTTGCCCGCCGCGGCGAAGACCAGGACGCCCCCTTCCTCGAGTTTCGCCAGGGCTTCCTCGATGGCCCGGCTGTAGGGGATCCCCGTGCCGAAGGACATGTTCACCGCCCTCACGTTCACGCCCCGGGCCTTCTGTGCGAGGAGATACTCTGTGTTGGCCAGCACGTGGGCGGTTTCGAAGCCCACCAGCGCCATGACCCGCACGTTGGGGGCGATGCCGGTGATGCCGTAGTCGTCCTGCCGGGCGGCGATGATGCCGGCGCAGTGGCTGCCGTGCTCGTTCCCGTCGCTGATGTCTCCCGTGCCCTCCAGGGCGTTCCAGCCGTTCACGTCGTCGATGTAGCCGTTGCCGTCGTCGTCGATGTTGTTTCCGGGGATTTCGCCCCCGTTCACCCAGAGGTTGTCCGCGAGATCGTGGATATAAGGCCCTATCCCCGTGTCCATGACGGCCACCACCACCGACGGGTCTCCCCTGGTGACGGTCCAGGCCCGCGGGGCATCCACGTCCGCCCCGGCGGTGAGATGCACCGGGGCGAAGCCGTTGAGCCAGGAAAGTTCTTCGACGGCGTAGGGGGAGGCCGTGTTGGAGAGGCTCCACTGGACCCAGTAGTGTTCGTCCTCCGGGGCGTCGAACCAGGTGAGGGGAAGGGAGGGCTCCGCCCAGGCCACACCCTCGAGTTCAGCGAGCTTCCTGGCGGCGGCTTCAGGGTCGCCCCCTCCGTCGGCGAGGTACACCCCGGTCCGTTCGAGCCTCTGTAGGTCGGAGGCAGAAATGCCTGCTCCCGCGAGAAGTGAGCGGGCGGAAAGCGTTCCCTTTTCGCCGGGGGGCTGTTCCCGCAGGGCGAACACCACCGTGCCGGAGGGGGCGGAACGCCCCTCCCCGGCACGGGAGGCGGAAGGAAGCAGGAAGAAAACCGCGAAAAGCAGCGCAGCGGCAATGCTTTTTTTCATGGGTGCCCGGCGGCGTACCTCAGCTGAAGGCCCGTTTGTACTGTTCCGGCCAGGGCAGCTCGATTCCCCGCTTCCGGGCTTCAAGAAGGGGGAAGAATGGGTTCCTGAGGAGTTCCCTGCCGAGGGCCACCAGGTCGGCCCGGTTGTTGCAGAGGGCTTCCTCAATCATCTCCAGGGTGGTGATCATCCCTACGGCGATGGTGGGCACCCCGCAGGCAACCTTGATCATCTCGGCGAAGGAGATCTGGTAGCCGGGATAGACGGGGGGAGGAACGGGCGTCACCCCTCCGGAGCTTACATGGACAACATCCACCTCCCGGGTCACCCGGTCGATGATGCGGGCCATCTCAGTGGGGGTCATGCCGCCTTCGGCGTAATCCTCCGCGGAGACCCGGAGGAACAGTGGCTTTTCCTCGGGCCATTCGGTCCGGACAGCCTGGACGACGTCCTGGAGGAACCGGGAACGGCCCTCGAAGTTCACGCCGTAGCCGTCGTGCCGCTTGTTGCTCAGGGGAGAAAGAAACTGGTTCACCAGGTAGCCGTGGGCGCCGTGGATCTCCACCACGTCGAACCCGGCCTTCAGGGCCCGGCCGGCGGCCGAGGCGAAGGCCCCGGCGACGAAGTCGATGTCCTCCCGGGACATTTCGACGGGATCGGGGTATTTCCCGTCGTCGCTGTAGTTCAGGGCGCTGGGGCCGTATATTTTCCCGACCGCGGCGCCGCACTTCCTGCCCGCGTGGTTGAGCTGGATGCCGATTTTTGCCCCGAGACTGTGAACATGATCCGCCAGCCGGGCGAGAGGGGCGATCTGGTCGTCGCTCCAGAGGCCGAGGCAGTTGTCCGAGATGCGGCCCTCCGGGACGACTCCCGTGGCTTCCACGATGATGAGTCCTGCGCCTCCGAGGGCGCGGGCGCCGTAGTGGAGGAAGTGAAAATCGGCAGGAGCGGAATCCGGGGCGCTGTACATGCACATGGGGGGCATGACGATCCGGTTTTTCAGCTCGAGATCCTTGATTCTGAAGGGTTCGTAGGTCTTCACGAAGAACAGGCCTCCTTTATGACAGTATGGTATGGTGAGAGTAGGGTATCACGAAAGGTACGTTTTTGCACCGTAGAAAAAACGCCGCCTCCGGAAGGGAGGCGGCGCGGCAGTCGTCGTGTACTCGCTGTTTCGTCTAGGACCAGCCGATGGTCTGGAGCACCGTGAGGGCCACCATGGCAAGGACGATCTGGAGGGCGATGAGGGGGAAGATCCACTTCACGTACTTCTCGTAGGCGATGCCCGCAATGCCAAGGCAGCCCATAACCACGCTCGCCGTGGGGATGAAGCAGTTGGTGAAGCCGTCGCCGAACTGGAAGGCCTGGACGGCCACCTGCCGGGTGATTCCCGTGAGGTCCGCCAGGGGCACCATGATGGGCATGACGGTGACAGCCTGTCCGGAGCCGGAGGGAATGAAGAAGTTGATGACGATGTTGGCGAAGAACATGAGGTTCGCGCCGATGACCGGGCCGTACTTGGAGATGGGCAGGGAGAGGTAGTAGACCACCGTGTCGATGATCTTGCCGTCGGTCATGACCACGGAGATGGCCCGGGCCATGCCGATGACGAGGGCGGCATAGGCCATGGAGCCGCATCCCTTGACGAAGGCCACGGCGGTGCCGTTCATGCCGAGGCCGCCGATGAGACCGCAGGAGACGGCCATCATGAAGAAGACCACGGAGTAGTGGTCAATTCCCCACTTGAGCTGCAGGGAGCCGTAGATGATGGCGCCGAAAGAGATGACCACTATGGCCGTGCAGATCATGTGCCGGAGGTCCATGGATTCGTGCTCTTCAAAGTGGTTGGCCTGCTGGGCCGCCTCCTCGGCGGAGTAGACCAGGCTCCTGGTGGGGTCGGCCTTGACCTTCCGGATGTAGAGATATACGAAGCCGAAGGTAAGCAGCAGGTTTACGATGTGGAAGAACACCCTGACACCGAAGCCGGAGAACATGGGCAGCTCCGCCACGGTGTGGGCGATGCCCACGGTGAAGACGTTGCCCCAGCCCACGTTGAAGCCGGCGTAGGAGCCGAGATAGATCATGGCGAAGCCCACCACGCTGTCGTAGCCCAGGCCCTTCGCCAGGAGGATGCCCAGCGGGATGAGGGCCACCACGGGGTTGGCGAAGACGCCGGTGGCGCCGCCGATGGACATGAGGAGCATGATGATGGCCACGGCCCAGAGCTCCTTGCCCTTCAGCTTGTGGACGATGCGGTTCATACCCACCCGGATGGTGCCCGTTTCCTCAAGGATCCTGATGGCTCCCCCGACGAAGAAGACCATGAAGATCATGGAGGCGGACTGGACCCAGCCTTTCACCACCGAGTTGAAAATTTCCCAGAAGCCCTGGGGGTTCGCGTCCACCACCTTGAAGGAATCCGCCACCACCTTGGTGACCGTCCCTTCCTTCACCCGCTCGTACTGCCCGGCGGGAATGAGCCACGTCAGCACCGCCATGAGGACGGTGATGATGAACATCAGCGCGAATACGTGGGGTACCCTGCTCTTTTTCTGTACTGCTTCCGCCATTGCTCTCTCTCCTTTACGCTGTTTGGGATTTCGCCCCTTCGGGGGCGAGAAGGTCGAAAATATACCGGATGAAGACCGCCACCCCGAGGGGCAGGGCCTCGTCGGGGAAGTTGAACCCCGGGTTGTGGAGGGACACCGGGATCTCTCCGCCCACGCCGAGGCGGAAGATGACCCCTGCGGGCACGCCCTGGATGAAATAGGCGAAGTCCTCCGAGCCCATCATGGGGGCGGCGAGACGGATGACCCTGTCCTCGCCGAGGACGTCCGCCGCTGCCCGGGCGATGCGCTCCGTCTCTCCGGCGTCGTTGACCACGGGCGGGATGCCGAACTGGTAGTCGCAGAGGGCCTCGCACCGGTAGGACGCCGCCACGTGGGTGCAGATGGAGACGAGCCGGTCCCGGATCTTCTGCCGGACATCGGGGGAGAAGCAGCGGACAGTGCCGCCGATTTCCACTTCCTGGGGCACGATGTTGAAGGCGCTGCCGCCGTGGATCTGGCAGACGGACAGGACGGCCCGGTCGTTTGCCTCGATCTCCCGGGCGAGGATCATCTGGAGGCTGATGACCGCCTGGGCCGCCGCCGCCAGGGCGTCGCTTCCCCTGTGGGGATAGGCGCCGTGGGTTCCCTTGCCGACGAACTTCACCTTGAAGATGTCGCCCGATGCCATGAAGGGGCCTGCGTAGACGCCCACGGAGCCGACGGGAACCTCCACGCCGCCGTGAAGGGCGGCCACGAAGTCTACCTTCGGGTTGTCCAGGATGCCGCAGGCGATCATTTTGTCTGCGCCATAGAGGGTTTCTTCGGCGGGCTGGAAGAAGAGCTTCACCGTTCCGGCGAAGGAGGAACGGGCTTTCTGGAGTGCCTTTGCCGTCCCCAGCAGGATGGCCGTGTGGCCGTCGTGGCCGCAGGCGTGCATGACGCCGCTGTTTTTCGAGGAATAGGGCACGCCGGTGGCTTCTTCGATGGGAAGGGCGTCCATGTCGGCCCGAAGCCCCGCCACGGGGGGTTCCCCCTGTCCCTTCCATTCCGCCGTGCCCCTGATGATGCCGAGCACGCCGGTTTCAAGATCCAGAGGAACCACTTCGATCCCCGCGGCTTCAAGTTCCTTTGTGACGAACGCCGTGGTCTCGAATTCTTTGAATCCGAGCTCCGGGTTCTCATGAATGCGGTGCCGCGCCTCGACCACAAACTTCTTCACTTCGTCCACGAGCTTCCAGACCTGTTCCTTCATCTCCCGACCTCCCTTTTGAAAAAAACCGTGCTCCTTCTACGGAAGGGGCACGGTGGATTTCGCTCTTGATAATATAATACACAGCCTGCATAATGCAACCCCAGGCCGGAGACCTAAATCCGCAGCTTTTCCTGGCAGAGGGAGTGTCGCCGGGCATAAGGTGAATTCGCCCCCCAGGGGCGAAGAGATGATCCCCTGGGGGACAGCGCCCGGGCCGAGAAACCGACAAGGATGTCGGTTTCAGGTGCAGTTGTCAAGGACGACAATCTGCACCGACGGCCCAAGCGAGCACCGGTGACGCTCCCCGCTGCCTGCGGATTTAGGGGAGATTTCCGGACTCCCCGGCTAATTGTCAGCTTCTCAGGAACAGCTTCCCTCGCCGCCGTCCCGGCCCATCTTCGTTGCCGCCAGGTGGCTGCTGATCTTCAGGCCATAGGCCGACTCCATGGTCCGCACCACGGAAAGGACCTTCAGGATATCGATGCCCGTGGCAATTCCCATGCTCTCCGCCATGTTGGCCATGTCCTCCGTGGCGGCGTTCCCCGCCGCACCCGGTGCGAAGGGGCACCCTCCCAGGCCGCCGGCGGCCGCGTCGAAGGACGCAAAGCCGAGGCCCATGGCGGCGACCATGTTCGCCAGGGCCATGCCGTAGGTGTCGTGAAGATGGAGGGTGAAGGGGTAGTCGCCGTATTTCTGCCGGATGACCGACAGGGTGGATGTCACGTATTTCGGGTCGGCGGTGCCGATGGTGTCCGCCATGGTGATGCCGTCCGCTCCTGCCTCAAGGGCCCTGTCGATGACCCTGAGCACTTTCTCCGGCGCCACGGGACCGGCAAAAGGGCAGGCGAAGGCGGTGGCCACGGAGACCCTGAGCTTCGTGGACCCCTTCAGGGCGGCGACTTTCTCCATCTCCGCTATTGATTCGTCCACCGTCCGCTTCGTGTTCGCCATGTTGTGGTCCTGGCTGGCGGAGATGACGAAGTTCATCCAGTCCACGCCGGAGGCCAGGGCGCCTTCGGCCCCCCGGAGGTTCGGGATGAGGGCGATGGACGTGACCTTCCCCTGCCACTTCTTTTTGAATTCCGCCATTACGTCGGCGGCATCCGCCATCTGGGGAATGGCTTTCGGACTCACGAAGGAGGTCACTTCCATGGAGGATATGCCCGTTCCGGCCAGGCCGTCGATGATGGCCACCTTGTGCTCCGTGGGGATGAACTCCTTCACGCTCTGGAAGCCGTCCCGGGGGCAGACCTCCATAATCTCGATCTTTTGGGGGAGGGACGGAAAGGCCATGTCAGATCGCTCCCTCTTCGCTGAGGGCCTTCAGGTCTTCTCCGGTCAGGCCGAGGAGTTCGCCGAGCACGTCTCCGTTGTGCTGACCCAGGGTCGGGGAGGGGGTGCGCACGCCCGACGGAGTACCGGAGAGCTTGATGTGGCTTCCCGTCACCTTGAGTTTGCCGGCCGTAGGGTGGTCCATCTCCACGAACATCTCCCGGTCCCCGGCGATGTGGGGGTCATGGACGACCTGCTCGATGTTGTAGATGGGGGCGCAGGGAATGCCCGCATTGTTGACCTTTTCGTAGATCTCGTCCACCGTGAGCTTCGTGGACCATTCCTCCACGATGGCTTTCAGCTCCTCGTGCCTGGCCACCCGGTCGGGTACATGAAGGTACCGGGGGTCTTCGGCGAGTTCCGGCTTTCCCATGACCTTGCAGAGGCTGACCCAGAGCTTGTCGTTCCCGGCGCCGATGACCAGGCTGCCGTCAGAGCCCCGGAAGGAGTCGTAGGGGTAGGTGGATTCGTACCGGTTGCCGATGCGCTGGGGAATCCGGCCTTCCACGAGGTAGATCATGTTGATGATCTCGAGGCTGGCCACCGCCGAGTCCACCAGGGCCACGTCCACCTTCTGCCCTTCGCCGGTCTGGATCTTGTTGAACACCGCCGCCAGGATGCCGATGGCGCAGGAGAGACCGCCGAGCACGTCCCCCATGGCGGTGCCGGTGCGGGTGGGTTCGCCCCCCGGCCAGCCGGTGGTGCTCATGAGGCCGCTCATGGCCTGGGAGATGATGTCGTAGCCGGGGCGCTGGCTGTAGCGGCCCGTGTGGCCGAAACCGGAAATGGCGGCGTAGACGATGGCGGGGTTGACCTTCTTCAGGTCCTCATAGCCGAGACCGAGCTTTTCCATGGTCCCGGGACGGAAGTTCTCGATCACCACGTCCGACTGTTTCACCAGGTCAAGGAAGATGGCTTTCCCCTTCGGATTCTTCAGGTTCAGGGTGACGCCCTTCTTGTTCCTGTTGAGGTTCATGAAGTAGGCGCTTTCGCCGTTCTTGAACGGCCCCATCTGGCGGGTGTCGTCACCGGTGCCTGCCTGTTCTATCTTGATGATCTCCGCCCCCATGTCGGCGAACATCATGGTGCAGAACGGCCCTGCAAGCACCCGGGTGAGATCCAGGACGCGAAGTCCCTCGAGGGCTCCTTTTCTTTTCATCATGCTTTTTCCCCTTTCTTCTGTCGGGTTTGATCTTCGCCCGTGGCTTCCGACGGCTCCGGGCGCACTTTTCCCTTGTTCGGATCGAGCCTGCGCTCGAAATAGCTGAAGAAGCGGCCTTTCCTGAGTTCCTCGAGGTCTCCCCGCTGCAGGCCGAGGAGGATCTCCTCGTGCTCCGCCACCAGGGCGTCCATGTCGGACTCTGTGGCGAGGTCGCGGATGAGGGCGTGCTGAATCTGGTGGTACACCGTTCTGAGGAGCCGCAGGGTCCATTCCCGTCCTGCGAGGGCCGCCAGGGAGAGGTGGAACTCCATGTCCAGCGTGCTGAATTCGAGAAGGATTTCGTCGCGGGAATCACCGGAGGAACCAAGGAGCCCCATCCGGGAGAGGATTTTCTTCAGGGCTCCCTGCTGTTCCCCGGTGAATGTGCCCTTGCGGATGATCTCCCGGAAGAGAATTTCCTCGAGGGCATAGCGGATGTCGTAGAGTTCTTCGATTTCCCCCGGGGTAAAGGCCACCACAAGGGAGCCTTTCTGGGGGATGGAGCGGAGGAGGCCCAGCCCCTCCAGAATCTTCAGCCCCTCGCGGACCGGTGCACGGCTGACGCCGAGCTTTGTGGCGAGTTCTTCTTCCCGGATGAAGGAGCCGGGGGGATACGTATCGGAGAGGAGAAGCTCCTTCCGGACGTAGGAGGCCACTTCTTCGGCGAGGGTCTTGGGGCGGAACGGATTTGCCGGGGCCATGAAACGCCCTCCTTCCGTAAATGTCGACATTTAACATGTTGACTTCATTGTACCCCTCTTTTTTTTCCTGTCAAGAAAAAACCCCGGCCGCCGGCCGGGGTTTTTTCTCCGGAATCGTTTTTTCCGGGGAGAAGGTCGTTTCTCAGAAGAACGTCCTGCTGCCGAGCCACCCGTCCCTGCCCTCGGGAACGTTCCGGGTGTCCACCGTCACGGTGATGCAGCCCGGCTGGTTGTTGTCCTCGTACCAGGGCGTGCCGTCCTTCAGGTTCATCCTCCGGGCGAACATGAAGGCCTCGAACACGCTGACCCTGCCGTTGCCGTCGTAATCGGCGTTCGGGGTCCAGGGAGCGCCGTTTCGGTCCGCGGCGTAGTCTCCGTCGGGCGTCTCCCCGAGAAGGGCGGTGACGAACCAGTAGAAAATCTCGTTGTAGGGCTGAACGGCCCGGGGATTTGCGGGGCTCGCCGAATGGGCCCTGGAGACACGCTGCTCGCCTGCGGCGGAGAAGATGATCCTCCGGGGAGCCCTGAGGTCGTCGAGAAAGCCGCCGGAGAAGCACTGCTCCAGGTGTATCACCATGGTGCCGTACCGGGTGATCCGGTTCAGGTCGGCGGAGAAGTCGTCGTCGTAATACCGGCCGCTCCACATGCTCAGGCTCTCGTCCGCCCGAAGCACGTCGTTTTTGTCGCCGTCTCCGTTGAGGTCGAGGTTGAACTGCGCCTCGGAAATGGAATCGTCCGGTTCCCCGGCCGCGGTGATCCGGCCTCCGTACAGACCGGGATCGAGGGAGCCGGTCCGGACCTCGAGAAAGCCTCCTCCGTGGTCGTTGGCGAGGATGAAGATGAAGTCGTTGTCCCGCGACACGGCACCGATGTTCCTGAAGCACCGCTGGATGTTCGTTCTGCTCGCCGTGCCGCTGACGGGCATGGTGCCGTCGATCTTGCCCTCCACGTCGCCCGGAGGGGCGCCGTCGGCGTAGTACACGAAAATGTCGGCGGCGGCGAAGCCCCTTCCCAGAAGGATGTTGTACATGGTGAGCAGGTCGTTCCAGTAGCGGATGTGGTTGTTCTCAGGCCCGCCCCCTCCGGCGATGAGAACGGCGAACCTCCGCCCCGGGACGAGGTCCCCGGGCCGGTATTTCTCAAGCCTCCGGAGAATTTCCGGTTTCCTAGGCTTCATTTTCGCGGGGGGAAGAATGCGGGGAGTGACGATGCGGACGTTTTCAGGCGAGGCGATCTTCAGCACGGCCGGGGAATTCTTCAGGGGGGACGTCTTTCCCGGCCGCTTCAGGACGCCCGCGACGGTGATCCTGTCGCCGGACTTCAGCCCCGCAGGGCGGGGGCCCTCCAGGGGAACGAAACAGCCCGCCGGAAGCTCCATGTTGTAGTCGGTCCGCGAGATATCGTCGATGACCATGGGGATGGACCCGCCGTAGTAAAACCCGGACAGGGAGACCCTCTGCCCGATCCGGGACAGAACGGGAAGGGATACGGGAACGGCCTGAAGAATCTCCCCCGCGCCGCTTCCGGGGGGAACTTTCGGGGCACTCCAGGCATTCGGGGAAGGGAGCCCCAGCCACAGCAGGCACAGCAGCGCAGCGACGGAACGGTTCATCTTCCGGACCACCTCCGGTCAGGGGATATGGAATGATTATACAGTCTTTTCCGTCTTTTTTTGTTTTGCCCGGAGGGGCTGTTTTTTACCGGATGAGGGTGCTGATGCGCTTGTAGAGCTGGACCGTTGCAAGGGAGACCACTGTCCCCTTCAGGAGGTTGAAGGGCACCACGGCGTACAAAACCAGGGTCCCCAGGTCGTGCACCGCGGGGATGGCCGCCGAGGACATGGCGATGATCTTTTCCAGCGGAATAAAGTTCGAATAGAAGGGAAGCAGAAAGAAATAGTTTGCCAGGGCCGCAGTGACGGTCATGGAGAGGGTGCCCGCCGCCAGCCCGGCAAGGGCTCCTTTCCGGCTCCTGTTCCGCCGGTAGATCATGCCCGCCGGAACCACCAGGGCGCTCCCCATGAGGAAATTCGCCAGTTCGCCCACTCCGGCGGTGGACGTGGTCAGCGAATGGATCAGGTTCTTGATCAGCTCGGTGAAGACGCCCGCGGCCGGTCCCCAGGCGAAGGCGGCCACCAGGGCCGGAAGGTCCGACAGGTCGAGTTTGAGAAAACGGGGGAACAGGGGAACTGCCATGTCGATGTACATGAGCACTGCCGCCACGGCGGACAGAAGGGCGGTCCAGACCATGCGGCGGGTTGAGTTGACCGTAGTCGCTTCCATGAAGAATTCGCCTCCTGAAAAAGAAAAGCCCCGGACGCAAAGGCATCCGGGGCAAAAATGCGGATCTCGCCATCTTCTTCCATCCTGACTTGGCGGACGACTCGCTCCGTCCGCTTCACAGTCGGCTCCGGAATCGCACCGGATCAGCCTTTCGGCTCGCGGGCTGCGGACCTGGAGGCCCTTCACCGCCGGTGGGGAATTCCACCCCGCCCCGAAGATTTCGGGGATATGATACTCCATTTCCGCCGTCAGTGCCAGAGAGGGAAATGTTTTTGTCGTCATCCCGAATGAGCGCAGTATTTCTGTCATCCTGAGCGGAGCGAAGGATCTCGCTTTTTGGGGTTCAGGGTTGTTCAAACCCGAGATCCTTCGCTCCGCTCAGGATGACAACCAGCTCGGGATGACAGAGCCCATGGTGCCGGCCTCGGGATGAAAGAGTCCTTCGCTCAGGATGCCAACCCGTTTCTGTCATCCTGAGGGGCGCAGCGACGATCGCATTTGGTTGTCATCCCGAACGCCCGCAATAGCTTGTCATCCCGAGGAGCGGTTTAGGCGACGAAGGATCTCGCTTTTTTGGGTTCAGGGTTGTTCAAACCCGAGATCCTTCGCTCCGCTCAGGATGACAACCAGCTCGGGATGACAGAGCTCATGGTGCCGGCCTCGGGATGACAGAGCGACGATCGCGGAGCATCCCCGGAGGGGAAGGATCTCGCCGTTGTCCTTGATTCTTTGTATCCTGCCCTTACCCTAACCCTACTGCGACTTTCCCCGGCAGAGAATGGGCAGCTCGTCCGCGACCCGGCCGTCCTCCACGAGGTACATCCGGTCGTAGAGGTTGCAGGTGGGGCAGATGTGGTTGGGGATGATCTCCACCCGGTCTCCCAGGGAGAGCCGCTCGTTCGCCTCCCGGCCGTAGACCAGGCCGTGCTCGTCGTAGAGCTTGCCGATCCTCAGACCGTCAAAGCCCTTCAGCAGGCCGTGGCCGGGAGTGGCGCAGATCCCCCCTTCCCTGGTGAAGGCCGTCAGCGCCTTGACCCCCGCGTCCAGGACCACCCGGTCGGCCGTGGGCTTGCTCATCACCGTGGCCAGCACCGTGGCGGCGCAGGTGCCGTAGCTCCCCACCGCCGCACCCTGGGCGGCGTCCATGAGGACGTAGGTTCCGGGACGGATCTCCGTCACGCCGGGGAGAATGTCCCCGCCGAGCAGAATGGACGGCGTGGCGCCGATGCTCACCGTGCCCACGGGGATGCCCGCCGAGCGGATCATCTCCGCGGCCCCGAGGGTGTCCTCCTGGGCCTTCCTGTAAAAGGCGGCGCACTGTTCCCGGTCTTTTGCGCCGTAGGTGTGCCCCTCATGGGAAAAAATGCCCTTCAGCCGCACGTTCGGCGCGGCGGCGATGAATTTCGCAAGCTCCACCAGCTCCGGTCCGGGAAGCATGCCCGACCGCACCTCTCCCGTTTCCACCTCGATCAGGACGTCTGCAGGTTCCGGGGCTCCCTCGAAGAACCGGGAGATGGCCGTCACCTGCTCCCGGTTGTCCACCCCCACGCTGAGCCGCGTTTTCGCGGCCAGGTTCCGGAGCCGGGCGAACTTCAGGTCGCCGAAAATCTCGTTGGCGATGAAGATGTCGTCCATGCCGTTTTCGGCCATGACCTCCGCCTCGCCGATCTTGGCCACGGTGATGCCCTTGGCTCCGGCCTTCACCTGCATGGCCGCGATCGCCGGAGTCCTGTGGGTCTTCGTGTGGGGCCTCAGGGCGACGGCCGCCCTGTCTGCCAAATCCTGCATTCCCGTTATGTTGCGGAGCAGAATGGTTCTGTCCACGAGGAGGGAAGGGGTATCAAGGCTGCTGTACAGGTCTTTCATGGCTGTTGTTCCTCCGTTCTTCCGGCATCCGTCGCCGCGACGGCGTCGATTTCCACCAGGAAGCCGTAATGCAGGTCCCGCGTGGGCACCACCGTCCGGGCCGGACGATGGTCGCCGAAGAATCCGGCGTACACTGCGTTTATCCTGCCCCAGAGCGAAATGTCCGACACGTAGACGGTGACCCGCAGCACCCTGTCCCTGCCGCTCCCGGCGGCTTTCAGCACGGCCTCCAGATTCAGGAGGGTCCGTTCTGTCTGTTCCTCCACCGTACCGAGGCATTTCTCGCCCGTTTCCGGAACGATGGGAAGCTGCCCCGCCACGTACACAACGCCCTGATGCACTACCGCCTGGGAATAATGGCCCCCCGGCCGGGGAGCATCCTCCGTCGAAATGAACCGCATTATTTTCGGGCACCTCCGTTCAGAATCGCACACTTTGTCTGTTCAGCCCCGGAATCTTCCGGGGCCTGTCCGCATCCCTCGTCCCGCCGTGAATCAAGCTTCCTGATCTCCTCGTCGATGTAGTCGGCCAGGATGCTGTTGTGGAAGGCCATGGCCTTTACCGCCGCTTTCACATTGCCGCTCTCCATGGTCCGAATGATCTCCATGTGGTGGTTGTACCGCTCTCTTGCCGGGAAGGGTGTGGTGGACAGTCCCCGGAACGTTTTTTTCCACAGGACCTCCACTCTCTTGTGCATCTCCCGGATCACGGGATTGTCGAGCAGGGAGGTGATGGCCAGTTCGAAATTCATGTTGGGCAGCTCGAACCGGGATCCTTCGCCGGCAAGGCCATTTTCAGCCGCCTCTAGCTGCTCGTCCTCCATCCGCCGCAGTGAAAGGATCTGCGATTCCGTCAGATGGGGGACCACCTCGGCAACGACCCGCTCCTCGATCATCCTCCGGGCCTGGATGAGCTGCCGCAGAAAGACGAAATGGTCCCTCTGGTCTGAGCTGTATTCCGCCACCGGCACGGCGGCGGTGGAAAGAAGAAATGCTCCGCCTCCGTGCCGGATTTCCAGCAGACCGTTGCTCTCCAGGGTCTTCAGGGCCTCCCGCACGGAGCTCCGGCTCACCTTCATGGCGGCCGCGAGGGTCCGTTCCGAGGGAATCCGGTCCCCCACCTTCAGATTGTTGTCCCTGATGTACCTGGTTATGTTTTCGATGATCGCGTCCCTGACGATGACCTTCTTGATCTGCTGGAGCGCCACGTTTTTCCATCCCCCTTGCATCCGCCTGAGAATCTGCTATACTTTTCAAAAGCTTTAACTGGTAGGACCACTTGCCACTTTCCAGGCCCATTATAGCACCTTGCCAAATCTTACATCATGAATCACCCGGTCAAAAGCGAAGCAAACATTTCCAGTGGACCGGAGAAACGGCGGAAACAGCCCTTCCACCCATGCGGGGAGAGGCTTCAGGAACCGGATTTTTTCGACATGAGGAGAGATAACGGCATGCATGCTCTGGAAAAAACCCTCGCCCGGGCTTCCGGGAAGACGCAGGTATCGGCAGGGGAAATCGTCCTGGCGGACGTGGATCTGGCAGAGGTCAACGACCTCTATCTTCAGGTGATCAAATCCTTCCATGAACTGGGAGGAGAAAAAGTCCGCCACCCCGGAAAGACATCCTTCGTCTTCGATCATTATTCACCCGCACCCACCATCAAAGCAGCGGACAACCACAAAAAAATGAGGGAATTCTGCGCCGGGCAGGGCATTCCCCACCTCTTCGACATCGGCGAGGGGGTCTGCCACCAGGTACTGACCGAGAGCGGCATGGTCGGTCCCGGTACCATCGTCGTGGAAACCGATTCCCACACCACCACCATGGGGGCCCTCGGGGCCTTCGGGACCGGGGTGGGGGCCACCGACATGGCCACCATCCTGATCACCGGGAAGCTCTGGTTCAAGGTCCCCCGGGTGATGAACATCGTCTTCGAGGGCACTCCTCCCAAAGGCGTCATGGCCAAGGACATGATCCTCCACGCCATCGGCGACCTCAGGCAGGATGCCGCAATCTACAAGGCGGTGGAGTTCAGCGGCGGCACTGTCCGGGAGATGGCCCAGGAGGAGCGCTTCGTCCTGTGCAACATGGCCGTGGAGATGGGGGCCAAGGCGGCCTACATCGCCCCGGACGGCATCACCCTCGACTATCTCTCCTGCTATGGCTGGAAGGGCGGAGAGATTCCCGCGACCGACCCGGGGTACGAGTATGACTCCGTGGTCCGGTACGACGTATCCTCCCTGTCCCCCCGGGTGGCCCTGCCGGGGAGCGTGGACGCCGTCTCCGCCATTCCGGAGGAGAGGATCCCCGTGGACCAGGTATTTCTTGGCACCTGCACCGGCGGACGGCTCAACGACATCCGGGTCGCGGCGGAGATCCTGGAAGGGAAACGGGTCGCCCCGGGAACCCGGTTCGTGGTCATTCCCGCCTCGAGACGGATCTTCCAGGACGCCCTTCTGGGCGGGTACATCGAAACGCTGGTGAACGCCGGCGCCGTGCTGTCCACCCCCGGCTGCGGTCCCTGCCTCGGCGCCCACGAGGGCATCCTGGCACCGGGAGAAACCTGCGTCACCACGTCGAGCCGGAATTTCCCCGGAAGAATGGGAAGCACCGAGGCGGACATCTATATCGCGTCGCCCGCCACCGCTGCCGCCACCGCGCTCATGGGCCGCCTCTGCGGCGCGGACTCGCTCTAAGGGAGGAGCTGGGGAATGGACATCATCAGGGGAAGTATTTTCACCTTCGGCAACAACATCGATACAGACCAGATCTATCCCGGACGATACCTCGAGCTCACCGAGCACGACGAAATCGCCGCCCACGTCATGGAAGGGGCGGACCCGTCCTTTGCGTCGACAATGAAACGGGGCGACATCATCGTTGCCGGAACCAACTTCGGCTGCGGCTCCAGCCGGGAGCACGCCGTCATCACCCTGAAAAACTCGGGGGTGGGGGCCGTGGCGGCCAGGTCCTTCGCCAGGATTTTTTTCCGGAATGCAGTGAACCTCGGGCTGGTCGTAGTGGAAATTCCGGACCTGGGAGACCTCGGTCTTCGGGACGGCGACGAAGGGGAGCTCGATGTTCTCAGGGGCGTGTTCACCACACCCGCCGGTGAGAAGTCCTTCGCTCCATTGCCTCCCCACGTGCTCTCCATCATCGAGGCGGGGGGCATCTTCCCCCTGTTCCGGGAGAAGGGCGCGGGCGTCTTCGGTTAGGCCGGGGCGGATCTGGATTGGGAGAGGGGAGTCTTTTCATGGAAACGAACCGCAGAAAGCCCGTACTGGCCGTTCCCCTGGGGGATGCGGCGGGAATAGGTCCGGAAATTGTGGCAAAAGTCGCCGCGTGCGGCTTTCTTGAACGGCATGCCCGTCCCGTGATCGTGGGAGATGAGAGAGTACTCCGGCTGGGAATGAACATCGCCGGGGCGGAGTTTCCCTTCCGCAGGGCGGGATCACTGGAGGAAGCGGCAGCAGGAGAGGGGCTCACCCTGTGGGACACCGGCACCCTGGACGCCGCAACCCTCGAGCTGGGCAAAGTGTCGCCTGTCAACGGAAAAGAAGAGGGCGACAACCTGGCGGCCTGCATCGAAGGGTGCAAACGGGGACTTCTGGACGGCATCTGCTTCGCCCCCCTGAACAAGGCGGCCCTCAAGCTCGGAGGGTACAACTTCCCCAGCGAGCACGAGATGTTCGCCCACCTGTACGGCATCACGGAAGGGTTCGGCGAGATGAACGTCCTGGAGGGGCTCTGGAATATCCGGGTCACCAGTCATATTCCCCTGAAGGACGTGAGCCGGAACATCACCGTGGAGTCGGTGCTTGACTCCATCCGCCTGGGGTACAAAACGTTGCGGCGGGCAGGCTGCGAGATTCCCCGGATGGCCATGGCCGCCCTGAACCCCCACGGAGGAGACAGCGGCACCTGCGGCCGGGAGGAGATCGACATCCTTCTGCCCGCCATCGGGACGGCCCTGGACGAAGGGATCGCCGTGGAAGGCCCCTTCCCTTCCGATACTCTGTTCATTCGGGCCTTTGAAGGAAAATACGACGGCGTGGTCACCATGTACCACGACCAGGGACAGATCGCCATCAAGCTCAGGGGGTTCCATCACTGCGTTACCGTTTCGGCCGGGCTGCCCCACCCCATCACCACGCCCGCCCACGGAACGGCCTACGACATCGCGGGAAAGGGGATATGCACCACGTCCGCCTTTGAGGACGCCTATGCCCTCGCCGCCAGGATGGCCCTGGGAGACCGGGCGGTCTCATGAAGTCCCGGCCCGGCGGCCGGGAAATACGGAAGAAGAGGGGAGGGATGGAAGAAGTTTTTATCGCGGAACAGGCATGAAGAGAAGAAGGGATGAACTACAAACGACAAGGAGGGTCACACGATAATGAAAAAAAGACATCTTCTGGTACTGCTGGTTCTGGCTGTGTCTCTGGCCTTCACGGGCGCGCTTTCCGCCGCCGACAATTATCCGGCGAAGGCGGTCGTGCTCGTGTACCATTCCCAGGCGGGATCGGGCGGCGACATCTTCCTGAGGAACATGGGCAAGGCCATCGAGAAACAGATCGGAAAGCCCATCATCGTGGAGAACAGGACGGGAGGCGGCGGTTCCAACGCCTGGATGTACTCCAAAAACGCGAAGCCCGACGGATACACCCTGCTCGGAATTTCGTCCTCCATCATCGCCGGCCCGCTCCAGACCAAGATGGCGGTCTCCTACGCCGACTTCAAGCCTGTCGCCCAGGTCTTCTTCGATCCCACGGTCATTTTCGTCCCCGCAAAGAGCCCGTTCAAAACCTTTGATGACGTCATCAAGGACGCCAAGGCGAATCCCGGAAAGCAGAACTGGGGCGCCGGAAATCCCGGCAGCGCCGAGACCATGTGCATAGAGAAGGTCGCCCAGCTTGCCGACATGCAGATTACCGTGGTTCCCTTCGAAGGCGGAGCCGACGTCATGGTGGAGATCATCGCCGGCAGGATCGACGCGGCCATCGGCGAGTACGCCGAAATCGCCAGCCAGGTTGAGGCGGGCAACATCCGCATCATCGCCTGCCTGAATTCCGAACGGATGGAAGAGGCTCCCGACGTGCCCACCCTCAAGGAGAGCGGCGTGGACTTCGTGTTCGAAAAAATCCGCGGCATCGTCGCCCCGAAGGACGTTCCCGATTCGGTGGTCAAGGTTTGGACGGACGCCCTCGCCAAGATTTTCGACGATCCCGAGTTCAAGACATACTACAAGGAGAACATGCTTGTCCCCAGATTCCTTCCCGCCGAGAAAATGCAGAAGGTCATGGACGACCAGCACGCCTTCTTCAAGGAGATGAGCAAGGGACTCTACTAGAGCCTGCTTTCCCGTACAGGTTGTGTGATTTCTCGTAACCAATCTGCCTCGAGGCGCCCCCCGGACCGGGTTCTCCCGCTCCGGCGGGGCGCCGGAGGCAACACAGGAAGGGAAATTATGACCATTACAGTCAAAAGCAAAGTCGTGCTCAATATCCTCTGGATTCTCATCGCCGCCGGTTTCTGGTGGACCTCCATACCCTACAGCGAGGCGAGGACCTTCGATCCCATCGGGCCCCACATCTTTCCCCAGCTCATGTCCGGGGTGATCATCCTCTGCTCCCTGGGCAACCTGGCGGTGCTGTACAGGCACCCAAAGCCGGGCGTTGCGGAGGCGGCGCCCGAGACTTTCGAACCTTCGAACGCCCTGAAGATGTTTCTCGTTCTCGTGGTCAGCGGGCTGTACATCTGGCTTATGCCCCTGGCGGGCTACCTCATCGCTACCGTTTTCCTGCTGTTTCTGCTCATCGCGGTGCAGGGAGAGGTGGGACTGAAAGTCAACATCCTCGTCAGCTGCGGGTTCGCCCTGGTACTGTACCTGCTTTTTTCCAAGGTGCTTCATATTCTTCTGCCCCACGGTTTTCTCGAGTTCATCTAGGGCCCGCTCCCTGAGAGAATCTGCGCCCGCGGGTAGTTTTTAAGCTTGTCATACTGGAGGCTGAGCGTCTCATGGAATTTCTGCAGAATATAGCTCTCGGTTCGAGCGTGGTTTTCACTTTCAAGGGCATCTCGGCCATCATAGCCGGTGTGGTTGCCGGGACCATCGGCGGAGCCATTCCCGGCATCAACGCCACCATGACCATGGCCATCCTGCTGCCCTTCACATGGGGGATGGACCCCACCGTGGCCATCCTCATGTACGTGGGCATTTACTGCGGGGGCCAGTACGGCGGCTCCATTCCGTCGGTCCTGATCGGCACCCCCGGGACGCCGTCCTCGGCCGCCACGGTGATGGACGGCTATCCCCTCCACCTTCAGGGGAAGACCGGCCTCGCCCTGGGCATGTCCCTCTACGCCAGCGTGTTCGGGGGGATCGTCTCGAGCGTCGCCCTGATGATTTTCGCCATTCCCCTGGCGAAGGTGGCCCTTGCCTTCGGCCCCCCCGAGTATTTTGCCCTGGCGCTCCTCGGGCTAACCCTGGTAGCCTCTCTGTCCACTGACGTGTTCAAGGGGCTCATCTCGGCGGCCCTCGGCCTTCTTCTGGCCACCATCGGCCTCGACCCCTTCGCCGGCATCGTCCGGTTCGGCTTCGGCAGCGAAAACCTGATCGAGGGATTCGAGATCATCCCCTTCTACATGGGAATCTTTGCCCTGAGCCAGGTGCTCTACATCATCTTCAAAAAGATCAAGCGGGCGGTGGTGGAGTACCGGATCACCTCGAAATACCCGTCCACCCTGGATTTCATCCGGTGTCTTCCCTCCATGCTCATAGGATCGGTCATCGGGATGTTCGTGGGCGCCATGCCGGGGGCGGGAGCGTCCATCGCCTGCTGGCTGGGCTACAACGAGGCGAAGCGGTGGTCCCGGCATCCCGAGCAGTTCGGCAAGGGGGCCCTTGAAGGGGTAGCCGCGCCGGAGGCCACGAACAACGCCGTCACTGGCGGCGCCATGGTGCCCCTCCTCTCCCTGGGCATACCGGGCTCAAGCTCCACGGCGATCATGCTGGGCGTGCTCATCATCCACGGCCTCCGGCCGGGCCCCATGCTCTTCGTCACCAACCCGGAAATACCCTACTCGATCTTCGTCTCCCTGTTCGTCTCGAACATCTTCATGATCTTCGTCGCCCTGCTGCTGATCAAGCTCCTCATCAAGGTGGTCAACATCCCCGAGACCATAATGAACGCCTGCATCCTGGCCATAATCTTCGTCGGCGCCTACTCGGTGAACAACAGCATGTTCGACATCTTCACGGTCCTCCTCTTCGGCATCCTCGGTCTGATCATGAAGATCTACGACTATCCCATCACGGCCACGGCCCTCGGCTTCGTGCTGGGGTACCTGGTGGAGACGAACTTCCGGCGGTCCCTCACCCTCTCCAAAGGAGACTGGTCCGTCTTCATGACAAACCCCATCTCCATGGTCATCATCACCCTTGCGGTCCTGAGCGTGGTCTACGCGGTCTACTGCAACCACTTCAGGAAAAAACGGGGGGCGGCGGAATAGAAAAGCCCGTTCCGGGGAGCGTCTCCCCGGAAGAAAACACGAGGTACTCAAATAAAACGCGAGGGAGAGTCGACACATGGCCGTCTACAAGCTTGGAATACTGAAAGGCGACGACATCGGGCTTGAAGTGGTGCCCGAGGCGGTGAAGGTATTGAACGCGGCCGTCGCCGGGTTCGGCGGCGTGACGCTGGACTGGTGCGAGCTGCCCGTGGGGTACCCCTCCTACCTGAAGAGCGGGGAAACCCTTCCCGCCTCCACCCTGGAGGCCCTGTACGGCCTGGACGGGTGGATCCTGGGGCCCATCGGTCACATGGCCTACCCGAAGGACGATCCGAAGGCCATCAACCCTCACCCCATCCTTCGGCGGAATTTCGACCTGGCGAGCAACATCCGCCCGGCCAGGTCCCACCCTTCCCTCCCGTGCCTCCGGCAGGACGTGGACCTGGTCATCATCCGGGAGAACAACGAGGGCTTCCAGCCCGACAGGAATATGTACAAAGGCATGGGGGAGTGCATGCCCACCCCGGACATGGCTCTGTCCCTCCGGGTGATCACCAGGCGGAATTCTTCCATGGTGGCCAGGACGGCCTTCGAGCTGGCCCGGCAGCGCAACGGAAAGAAGAAAGTCACGGCTATCCACAAGAACACGGTCTTCAAGCTGGGCTGCGGACTCTTCATCGATACCTGCACGGAAGTGAGCAAAGAATACCCCGACGTGGAGTTCGGCACGGCGGTGGTGGATACCTTCGCCATGCACCTCGTCATGAGGCCGGCGAATTTTGACGTGGTCGTCACCACCAACATGTTCGGCGACATTCTCTCCGACGAAGCGGCTGGGCTGGTGGGAGGGCTCGGCATGGCCCCCGGCCTCTGCGTAGGGCCCCGGTACGCCATGGCACAGGCCACCCACGGATCGGCCCCGGACATTGCCGGGAAGAACATCGCCAATCCCTACGCCATGATCATGTCCGCCCAGATGCTGCTCTCCTGGCTCGGGAACGGGAAAGGGGACGGGGAGGCCGTGCAGGCGGCGGGGAATATTGAAGCGGCCCTCGGAAAGGTTCTGTCCGATAAAAAGTGCGTCACCCCGGACCTCGGCGGGACGGCGGGTACCGACGCCATGGGGGACGCCGTCTGCCGGGCCCTGGCGGCCCTGTAGCCGAAGCCGGAAAATAAAACGAGCCCCTTCCCGGAACATCCGGGAAGGGGCTCGTTTCTTGCTTATCAGGCGCCGGCGGCGTCCCGCTTCTTCTTCTCCGAGACGATGTTCAGGATCTCGGCGCAGCGGATCTGGTTGAAGATGCCGCAGTAGCAGAAGTTGGAAAGCTTCCTCGCACCTTCCTCCGCGGTGAGTTTCCCCTTGTCCACCTGCTTCTGGACGTCCTCCACGAACTTGGGCGGGATCATGTGGTGGCCGCACATGGTGGTGATGGACAGGGTGTCGTCGTCGGGGAGGCGGCTCTTGTTGCCCCAGACGCCGAGGGAATAGTTGATGGAGTGGGGGGTGACTTCCGCTTCCCTGCAGGCGGGCAGCACCTCGGACAGAACTCCGGTGATGACCACCGACATGCCGAGATCCTTGGCCTTGATGTCCTTCAGGAAGCCGATCACCTGCTCCTTGCTGGTGAAGACGCCCCTGATGCGGGACTTGTCGCTGATGTTCTTCCTGATCTCTTCACTGGTGTACTGGGTCAGAGGTCCGGTTTTCACGTCGCCCCAGTTCTCGGAATGCCATGCCTCGGCGGTGGCGATGAACTCGAGGGCCTTGTCCCTGATGTTCTTGTCGTTCACGCCCTTGGTCTGGTACATGAACCAGTTGAAGTCCTTCTTCTGGGACTCGATATCTCCCGATCTGTGCAGTGAGTGGGTCATTTCGTTCTTCCTCCTGTTCTCTTCTCTGCCCTACAGGGTGCTGAGGGGTTTGCCGAGGCCGACGTTCACCTTGCCGCGGTGGGGCTGGGGGATACCGAGGGCGTCGAGCTCGCTGAGCACCGGGTTCTCGCCGTTTTCATCCACCCGGAGGATGAGCCCCACGGAGAAGACGGTGTCGATTTCCTTTTCCACTCTCTGGAGGGCGCGGAAGACGTCGGGCATTTTGTCCAGGGGGCAGCTCCCCTCGATAATGACGGAAAGAAGATGGTAGTCGTGGCATGCGTCGTCAAGCTTGCCGGTCTTCATGTCCGTCATGAGGGCGGAAAGGGGCGTGGTCTCGGGCGGTTCGAAGACGAGGCCGGCTTCCGCCATGGCCATGGCCACTTTCTCGGCGTCCCGGAGGAACACGCCCAGGCCGGGACGGCCCATGTCGATGGAGAAGCCCGCGAAGCCTTTCTTCACCCGGCCGCTCACATCGTTGGTCTTCACTTCTTCGGTTCCCCGGCCCGTGACGCCGGTGACGCCGTGGTTCTCCACGGGGTCGCTCATGACGTGCTGGAACTGCTTGAAAAAGCCGTCAAGCTCCACGGTCTCGATGGCGCCCACGGGGCAGACCTTCTGGCGCACGCAGACGTAGCACTCGGTGCACCGGGCCTGGTCCACGCAGCACTTCTTCTCTTCGGGGAGATAGTGGATGGCATCCACGGTGCAGTACTTCATGCACGTTTTGCAGCCGACACATTTTTCCTTGTTGATGACTGTCATTGACCTACACCCTTTCTCATTTTCTGAACTGCTTTCAGCCGGTCCGCGGAAAACTGCCTATGCGGAAGGGGGAACCTCTCTCGTTTTTCTGTGATCCCTGATCATGCGGATGAAGGGCATGATCAGCGTGGCGAAACCCAGCGCGAGGAACACGAGGGATATGGGGCGGGTGAAAAAGGTGGTCCATTCGCCGGCGGAGATGATGAGCCCCCTCCGGAAGTTGCTCTCCGCCATGGGCCCGAGAACCAGGGCAAGCACCAGCGGAGCTATGGGGAATTCGAACTTTCTCATGAAGTAGCCCACCACGCCGAAGGAGAACATGAGGAACACGTCGGAGAGACTGTTGTTCTCGGCGAAGGAGCCGATGGTGGCCAGGATGAGGATCATGGGCACCAGGACCCGGTTGGGGATCTTCGTGACCTGGGAGAAAAGGCGCGCTCCCAGCATGCCGAGGACGAAGAAGGCGATGTTGGCCAGGACCATGCCGGCAAAAAGGCCGTAGACAAGGTCGGGATTCTCCCTGAAGAGCAGCGGCCCCGGGCGGAGGCCCTGGATCATGAAGGCCCCTACAAGTACCGCCGTAGTCTCCGACCCCGGAATTCCGAGAGAGAGCAGGGGGACCATGGCTCCGCCTGTGGCGGCGTTGTTGGCCGCTTCAGGGGCGGCAATGCCTTCAAGGCAGCCGGTGCCGAACTTCTCCGGCGTCTTTGACCACCGGCGGGCCTCATTGTAGCTGATGAAGGAGGACATGGTGGCCCCGGCGCCGGGGAGGATGCCGACGAGGGTGCCGATGATGGAGGAACGGACGAGGGTGCCCGTAACGGAGACCAGGTCCTTCAGGCTGATGGTGAGGCCGGAAATGGCCTGCTTCACGCCGCCGAGCTCCTTGATCTCCTTCTCCACGGTGATGAAGATCTGGGAGACGGCGAAGAGACCGATGAGCACGGGGATGAAGGAGATGCCGTTCAGAAGTTCCACGATGTCGAAAGTGAACCGGGGAACTCCCGTGACGATGTCAAGCCCCACCGTGCCGAGGAGCAGGCCGATAACCGCGGAGATGAGTCCCTTCACCATGTTTTCGGCGGAAAGGCTCGAAATGATGCTCAGGCCGAAGAAGCAGAGGGCGAAATACTCCGCCGGGCCGAACATGAGGGCCATCCGGGCCAGCGGGGGGGAGAGAAAGATAAGGACGATCACGCTGAAGATTCCCCCGATGAAGGACGCCGTTGCGGCCATGCTCAGGGCCCGTCCGGGCTCTCCGTTCTGGGCCATCTCGTAGCCGTCGAAAACAGTGCAGGCCGCGGCTGTTGTTCCGGGGGTCCGGAGCAGGATGGCCGTGATGGATCCTCCGTAGATGGCGCCGCAGTAGATGCTGAGCAGCATAACGATGGCGGGCAGGGCGCTCATTCCGTAGGTGAGGGGAAGAAGCAGGGCGATGCCCATGGAGGCGTTCAGGCCGGGAAGGGCGCCGATGGCGATTCCCAGTGCGCTTCCCACAAAAACACTCAGGAGGTTTTGAAGAGTGATGACATCTTTGAAGCCTTCAAGTATCAGAAGAAGCGATTCCATATTTCTCGTCCTCCCTTAGCCCAGGAATCCCTTGGGTACAGGGACTTTGAGCAGATTGGCAAACACGAAGTACACGGCGAAGACGACGATCAGGACGGGAACCATGTCCATGATCCGGAACCTCCTGGTGGTGATGACCGTGATGATGCAGGCGAAAAGGGGCGCCAGGACCAGGAAACCCGCTTCGGGAAGGAAATACCAGAAGGCGTAGCATAGCCCTGCCGTCACGGTCACAGCGCCGATGCCGGCAAAAGATGCCGTGGTCGCCTTCGTGAGCTTTTTCATATCGAGAAGGGCCATCAGCGCCGAGAGGAACATGAGAGCCCCGGCGAAGAGCTGAGGGAACGCGTGGGCTCCCACCTGGCCTTCAATTTCAATGTCGGGTACATATTCCGCGGCTTCCCTGAATACCAGGTAGCCGAAAACGAATAAACCCACTCCGAGTACGGTGTTCATGTATCGAAAATTTTTCATGCTCTGCCCCCACAGTCTAAAGTGCCGGTATGCAAAAGGGGGTGCACGGCAAAATCAGGACGCCGCACACCCCGAACAGGCGCTGCGCTATTTCTTTTCCTTGATGAGGCCCAGTTCCTTCAGTTCTCTCTTGTAGAAGAGATCCTGCTCGGCCACGAAGAGGGCGAAGTCGGTGCTGTTGAGGTAGGCGGCCTCAAGCTGGTTTTCGGCCAGGTATTTCTGGAAGCCTTCCTGGGCCACCACCTTCTCGAGAGCTGCGGCGAGGTAGTCAAGGGCTTCCTTCGGGGTTCCCTTGGGGGCGACCACGCCGCGCCATGTGGGAACCACCACGTCGTAGCCGAGTTCCTTGAAGGTGGGGACTTCGGGGAAAGCGTCCCACCGCTCGGCGCTGAAGCTGCCGAGAAGCCTGACCTGCCCGGCGGCGATCTGCTCGGTCAGCTCGCTGGGGTTGTTGGTGAGCACGTCGATGTGTCCGCCCATGAGGGACGCCAGGGAGTCGGCGCCGCCCTCGAAGGGAACGAACCGGGACTTGATGCCGGAGAGCTTGGAAAGCTTTGCGGAAGCCACGTGGTCAGAAGTTCCCACGCCGAAGGTTCCCCAGCTCACGCCGCCCTTCTGCTTCGCGTAGGCCACGAACTCCTCCCAGGTCTTGTAGGGGGCGTCGGTGCTCACGGCGACCACGTTGGTCTCCACGGCGACCCGGGCGATCATGTCGAAGTCGGCGGGACCCTTGGGGGAGCGGCCGAGGGCGGGCGTCAGGACGAAGTTGGTGGTGACGGCGAGGATGGTGTGTCCGTCAGCGGGCTTGGAAGCGGTGTAGGCCATTCCCACGGCACCGCCGCCGCCGCTCTTGTTCACGGGCACGAAGGGCTGGGACACATAGGGTTCCATGAGCCTGGCCATGTTCCGGACGAAGATGTCGCTGCCGCCGCCGGGGGAAGCCCAGATGACCCATTCGATGGGCTTTTCGGGATAAGCCGCGAAGGCCGCTTCGGTCCCGGAAAGCAGAGCCGCGAAGAACGCAAGAACCAGAAATGCTGCAAGTCTCGTTTTTCTCACAATAATTCCTCCTTCAAATTCGTTTCCCTGTCCTCCTGGTGCGGTGAACCCTGAACATGCTGCTATGTGCTCCTTTCCACCTCCCCGTCAGCGGAATCAAGCGTTGTCAGTATGGAGTTCAAAGCGTTGCCGAGGTGAATCCGGATGCATTCCGCGGCAACGGCTTCATCCCTTTTTTCGAGGGCTGCGATGAGGTTCCTGTGTTCTTCGATGACCCTGGGGATCCGGTTGGGCGTATTCACGGACCGGATGCGGAAGAGCCGGGCGCTGCTCTGCACCTGCTCGATGAAGCCCGTAAGAATGGAGCTGTCGGCGGCGGAGAGGATGATCCTGTGGAACTCCACGTTCGCCTCGATGATGCATTCCATGTCCGTATGATGAGCGCAGGCCTCCATGCGTTTCACGTTGTTCCGGAGCTTTTCGAGAATTCCGGCGGTCAGGTTCGGAAGAGCCCACTGGACCGCGAGTGTCTCAAGATGGAGGCGGAGGGTGTAGAGCTGGACGATGTCTTTTTTCTCCAGCCTGGCCACCACGAACCCCTTGTTCGGGAGCTTTTTGACGAGACGCTTGGCCACGAGGCTGTTCAGGGCGTCATGGACGGGTGTTCTGCTGATGCCCATGCTCTCCGCCAGGGTTCTTTCCACAAGGCGGGTTCCGGGGGGGATTTTTCCCTCCAGGATGGCGGAACGGAGTTCTTCGAAGGCTCTTTCGCTCAGACTCTTCGTTGCGGGGAGCTTTGAAATCATGGTTTTTCCTCCGCGGGCCGCCCTGGTCGGCATGAAAAATTATGGGATTCGCTCCGGAATTTTTCTCCTGAAAGCGGGACATTTGGCCTGATTTTTTTGGAATGCGGCATGCGGCATGCCAAATGGAATCGAAAATATTTTATACAAATTGCGTCCGACTTGTCAAGGTGGAAGTGCTGTTTTGTGTGGAAGTGCTGTTTTGCGGAAGCATCCCATAGGAGTGAGGAGACCGGCCTTTGCTTGTCATCCTGAGTAGCGCCTTGTTTCTGTCATCCCGAGCGGATGCGATCGCGGAGCATCCCCGGAGGGGAAGAATCTGCACTTGAAGTGGCCCAGAATCAAAGGCAGGTCCCTCGTCGCCCCGCTCACTCGGGACGACAAGGTCAGGTTGTCATCCCGAGCGGATGCGATCGCGCAGCATCCCCGAAGGGGAAGGTTTCGGTTTGAGGTTCTTAACCCCAGATCCTTCGCTCTGCTCAGGATGACAAACAAGGGGAATGCCGGCCCTTTCTTGACTCTGGTGTGTCATTCTGAGGGCGAAGCCCGATCGCGGAGCATCCCCGGAGGGGAAGAATCTGCACTTGAAGTGGCCCAGAATCAAAAGCAGGTCCCTCGTCGCTTCGCTCACTCGGGACGACAAGGCCAGGTTGTCATCCCGAGCGGATGCGATCGCGTAGCATCCCCGAAGGGGAGGGATCTCGGTCTTTTCTTGACTCTGGTGTGTCATTCTGAGGGCGAAGCCCGATCGCGGAGCATCCCCGGAGGGGAAGAATCTGCACTTGAAGTGGCCCAGAATCAAAAGCAGGTCCCTCGTCGCTCCGCTCACTCGGGACGACAAGGCCAGGTAGTGATCCCGAGCGGATGCGATCGCGCTCGTGTCCTTGTTTGTCATCCTGACGGCGTGCTTTTCCGCCGGATCGCGTAGCATCCCCGAAGGGGGAGGATCTCGGTCTTTTCTTGACTCTGGTGTGTCATTCTGAGGGCGAAGCCCGAAGAATCTGCACTTGAAGTGGCTCAGAATCAAAGGCAGGTCCCTCGTCGCTCCGCTCAGGATGACAGGACGACATTCAAAGGCAACAGCAGACCCGGGAGTTTTTCCCCCGCACACAGTCTCGTAACAGGCACCCCGAACAGGCATCCTGAACACAGCATCCCGAACACGGTTGACAAAAATTCCCCTTTTGCTAGAATTCCCGGTAATATCTGAAAAGCGATGATCCGGGATGCCCAATTCCCATAAATCGGCGACAGAGAGAAGCGCCCATAGGCTGAAAGGCGCTTCCGCCGCGGGAAAGGGGCCCAAAGCCCGGTGAGCCGGAGCGGAAAGCGGCCTTTGTCGGCCGCGGAGTACGTTCCCGGGATCGGTTCCCGTCACAGGACCGGAGAGGGACGGCTGCCGTGCGCCGTCCAACAAGGGTGGTACCGCGAGTTCCGGCTCGTCCCTTCGGGGGCGGGCCGTTTTTGTATTGAAACGAAAGGGGAGATTGCAGTGAAGATAGCGGTTGTGGGCGCCACAGGCGAAGTGGGCCGGATGATGACCAGGGTGCTTCAGGAGCGGAATGTGCGGCCTGATGAGATCAGCTTTTTCGCGTCGGCCAGGAGCGCCGGTGAAGGGGTGGAGTTTTACGGGCGGAAACACCGGGTGAAGGAACTGACGGAAGAGGCCATGAGGGAACGGTACGACTATCTTCTCTTTTCGGCGGGGGCCGCGGTGTCCAGGCAGTATGCCCCGATCGCGGCGGAGGCAGGGAGCGTGGTCATCGACAACTCGTCGGCCTTCCGCATGGACCCTGCCATCCCGCTGGTGGTGCCGGAGATCAACGGCGACCTCCTGAAGGGCTACAGCAGCGGCATCGTGGCCAACCCGAACTGCTCCACCATCCAGATGGTGCTCGCCCTGTACAGGGTTCACGAGCGGTACGGCATCCGGTCCATCGTGGTGAGCACCTACCAGTCCGTCTCCGGGGCGGGCAAAAACGGCATGAACGAGCTGGAGGACCAGATGAGGGGGCACATCGCTCCGAAGAAGTTCGTGAAGCAGATCCACCTCAACGTGGTGCCCCAGATCGGCTCGCTGCTCGAGAACGGCTTCACCGACGAGGAAATGAAGATGGTGAACGAGACCCGGAAGATCCTCCGGGACCCGGACATCTCCGTCTGGCCCACCACCGTGCGGGTTCCGGTGCTCTACTGTCACTCCGAGAGCATCTTTACCGAGACACGAAAGCCCTTCGACCTTCCGGGGATAGAGGCGGCGCTGGAAGCGGGCGAGCACGTGGTCTTCTCCCGGGACATGTTCACCCCCCTTGACGCGGCCGGTACGGACCTCACGTACGTGGGACGCGTCCGGGCCTTCGACGACACCCGATTCCTGATGTGGAACGTGGCGGACAACATCCGGGTGGGAGCGGCCACCAACGCGGTGAGGATCCTCCTGAAGCACAGGGAACTGAACTAGGTCCATGCACGGCTTTCTCGTCATCCTTCCGGTGGTGCTGGTCATGGCCGCCGGAAGGATGCTGGCCCGCCGCGGGGTCGTGTCCCCCGAGGCCTTCGCCCAGATCAACAAGGCCATCTACTGGACGGCCATACCGGCCCTCATCCTCCGGATGACCAGCAGGGCCGACATGTCCGCCCTGGCGGACAGGAACATGGTTGCGGCAGTGTACCTCTCCTTCCTCGCCGCCCCGCCCGCGGCCTGGCTGATCGGGAAGCTCGCCGGGCAGGAGCGGAGGCGCACCGCGTCGTCCACCCTGATGGTCATCCGGTCCAACACGGTGTTCGTGGGCCTTCCGGTGGTCACCGTGGCGGTGGGAACCCAGGGGGTGGAGGTGCTGTCCCTCTACCTGGCCTTCACCTTCATCGGCTACCAGATAATCTCCATCTCCTGGGCCCAGCTCGCCCTGTCGGGGGGCATCTCGTGGAACACGGTGAAGGGCACCCTGAAGAGCATGGCGAAAAACCCCCTGGTGCTGTCGAGCCTCGCCGGGTTCACCCTGGCGGTGACGGGGCTGAACTCCTTCCCGGTGTGGCTGGACGAGACCCTGAAGCTCCTGGGGAACATCGCCAGCGGCACGGCCCTCCTCTCCCTGGGGGCGACCCTGAAGCTCGAGGCGCTGACCTCCATGCTGCCCAGGGCCTGGAGGGACGTGACGCTGAAACTGCTCTTTCTGCCTGCCGTCACCTGGGGGCTCTTTCTCCTGTTCCCCGTGAACCCCGTAGTCTTCCGCACGGTGATCCTCATCGCCGCCATGCCCGTGGCGGTGGACTGCTTCATCCTCTCCCAGGTGCTGGGAATGGACCCTGACCAGTCGGCGGCGGCCATCACGGCGAGCACCCTGCTTTCCGGGCTTACGGTGCCCCTGTGGATCACCCTGCTGGACGCCTTCCTGCCGCTTTGACAAAAAAAGAGCCCGGCCTTCCCAGGAGGGTGGCCGGGCATTTCTGCATCAGTCCCTGGCCGTGAGAGTGACCAGGAGGATCTCCCCGTCCGGGGCTCCTTTGCAGGTCAGGGAGAAATCGGCGGGGTAGTCCTCCAGCACAAGAAGGCCCATCTCCCCGAGATCAGCCCGTTCTTCATCCCACTCCGCCGTCACGCCCCCCCGGAAGCAGAAGAGCACCGTCCAGTCGCCGAGAAGAAAGAGGCGTTTTTTCATCTCCCTGACGGGAATTCTCCTGTATTCGCAGGATACGCCCTTCCGGGAGCAGAAAATGTTGAAGTCGGTGCAGGGCCCGCCGGGCAGGGAGCACATCACCCCGTCCTCTCCCCTGAAGCGGACGGAGGAGAAGGGAGCCGCCAGGGAGACCTTCACGCCCCGGAGCTCCAGGTCCAGGCCCTCACCGGAGAGAAGGAACAGAGACCTGTCGTAGCCCGGGAAGAAGGAGAAGGGCCCACCCGAGGTCACGTCCGCCGAACTGAGCCTCCAGAGAAAATCGTCTGTTTCAAAGTTTGCCCCTTCGGGATGGATGTGGATCTCCCTGGTGACGCCGAGGCCGTTTTTCCATGGCTTCGGCACGAAATCCCGGGGCGTTTTCCGGATCACCCTCATGGCTGAAGTCAGTCCCCTTCCTTGTCGCTGAACAGGGCATCCACGGCCGCCTGTACCGCATTCCCGCAGACCGAGTAGGGGAGGGTGATGTGGTAGCCGCCGGGGTACTTCCGGTTCACTTCCCGGCTGACCTCCATGGCGTTGGGGTTCCGGGCCCAGGCCCTGCGGGCCACGCCGCCGAGGACGTCCCACATCATGGCCGAACGGATGATCTCGTCGGTGGACTCCCGGCCATCCAGCAGCAGCCCGAAGCCGCCGTTGACCGACTTGCCGATGCCCACCCCTCCGCCGTTGTGCAGGGCGCAGAGGGTCATCCCCCGGGCGGCGTTTCCGGCGAAGCAAACTGTGGCCATGTCGGCGCAGATGTTGCTGCCGTCCTTGATATTGGCCGTCTCCCGGTAAGGGGAGTCCGTGCCGGAGACGTCGTGGTGGTCCCGGCCGAGCATCACGGGGCCGATCTCGCCCTTCCGGACCATCTCGTTGAACTTCAGGGCGATGCGGGTGCGGCCCTCGGCGTCCTGGTAGAGGATCCGGGCCTGGGTGCCCACCACCAGGGCGTTCTTTTCCGCGTCCCGGATCCAGGCCCAGTTGTCGTAGTCCTGGGCTCTCCGGTCGGGATCGATGCACTCCATGGCCGCCCGGTCCGTCTTCCTCAGGTCCTCGGGATCGCCGCTGAGGCACACCCACCGGAAGGGGCCGTAGCCGTAGTCGAAGAGCACGGGGCCCATGATGTCCTCCACGTAGGAGGGCCAGACGAAGCCGTCGTAGGTGTTCTCGCCGTTTTTGCAGACCTCGGTCACCCCGGCGTCGAACACCGCCCGGAGGAAGGAGTTGCCGTAGTCGAAGAAGAAGGTCCCCCGGTCGGAAAGAACCTTGATCAGCTCGTAGTGCTTCCGGAGGGAAATATCCACCAGCCGCCGGTACTCCGCCGGATCCTTCGACAGCAGGGCGGTCCGCTCGTCGAAGGTCAGACCCTGGGGGCAGTAGCCGCCGTCGTAGGGGGCGTGGCAGGATGTCTGGTCCGACAGCAGGGGGATCTCGATCTCGTGGTCAACGGCGTACTGGAGCAGGTCCACGATGTTGCCGTGGTAGGCGATGGACAACGGTGTTTTCTCCCTGCAGGCTTCGGCGGCCATGGAGAAGGCCTCCCCGCAGGTCTCCGCCACCCGGCTGACCCATCCCTGGCTGTGCCGGGTCTCGATCCGGGAGGAATCCACTTCGGCCACGATCCCCACCCCTCCGGCGATCTCCACCGCCTTCGGCTGGGCGCCGCTCATGCCGCCGAGGCCCGAGGAGACGAAGAGAATGCCGGCGAGATTCTCCTTCTGGCCCACGCCAAGCCGCTGCCGGGCCGCGTTCAGGATGGTGTTGAAAGTACCGTGGACGATCCCCTGGGGGCCGATGTACATCCAGCCTCCGGCGGTCATCTGGCCGTAGTTGGTCACGCCGAGCTGCATCCCCCGGTGCCACTCGTCCTGGTTGTCGAAGAGCCCCACCAGCATGCCGTTGGTCAGGATCACCCGGGGCGCGTCGGGCCGCGATTTGAACAGACCGAGGGGGTGTCCGCTCTCGAGCACGAGGGTGGTGTCCTCGGTGAGCTCCTCCAGGTATTTTTTGATGAGGCGGTACTGGAGCCAGTTCTGGCACACCTGGCCCGTCTCGCCGTAGGTGACAAGTTCGTAGGGGTAGAGGGCGATGTCGAAGTCGAGGTTGTTGTCGATCATCACCTGGAAGGCCTTTCCCGCCAGGCATTTCCCCTGGTACTGATTGACCGAAAGCCCCCGGATCCGGCCCTCGGGGCGGAAACGGTAGGCGTAGATCCGTCCCCGGGTGCGGAGTTCCTCCAGGAACTCGGGGAGAAGGGCTTCATGGTACTCCTCCGGCACGTACCGGAGGGCGTTCTTCACCGCCAGCTCCGTCTCGGCCCGGTTCAGGGTCCAGCCCCGGTCCGGAGCCCGCCGGATTCCCTCCGCAAAGGCGGGGTAGTCGGGAAGAGGGCCATCCAGCCGGATCGTCATTGCCTCCCTGTTCAGTTCATTCACCTGAAACATGGTTTCCACCTCCGAAAATATGAGTGTCCATCTTCCGTTCCACATTGCGGGCCGCCTCTTTCAGCAGGCGCAGGTTGCTGTCGAAATCCCGGAAGACGCTGTCCGCTATTCCCGCCACGCCCATCTGGGCCACGAAAACGCCCCGTCCGTCGAAAAGGGGCACGCTGATATCGCCCGCATGGGGCATCCATTCCTCCCTGCTGAAGGCGAACCCCTGTTCCCGGATCCGCTCCAGCTCCTTTTCCAGCTCCGCCCTGTCTACCATTCCGTCTCCCCTGGGCGGACGGAGGGGCGAGGCCAGCACCCGGGACCGGATCTCCGGCGAACAGTGGGCGAGGAGTACCTTGCCCGTGGCCCCCGCGTGGAGGGGAATGGACATTCCCCGGTGGGCCGTGAACTTCACCGACGACAGGGGCTCCACCGAGTGGATGCACAGCCCCGCAGTCCCCTCGGTGACGCTGAGGATCGCCGTGTTTCCCGTAGCCTTCACCAGCTCCCGCATCTCCGGGTCCGCCGTGCGGATCAGCTCGTCGTAGAAGGACGAGGCCCCGGAAAGAAGAAAGAAGCGGATGCCAGGCCGGTAGCCGTCGGTCAGCGGGTCCCGGAAGGCCCACTGCTGCTCCTCCAGGGACAGAAGAAACCGGTGCGCCGTGCTCCGGGGGATACCGGTGATCTCCTCCACCTCCCGGACCGTCAGGGGCGACGGGGACGAACACAGGGCCTCCATGATCGCCGTCACCTTGACGGCCCCGTCCATTTTTCCACCCTGCCCGTTTTCCTGTGCCATACGATAACCTCCAAAAAATGGGACATTCTGTCCCATTTTTATCATCAAGAGAGTATTCTGTCAATAAGGCGCTGAAATTCCATGGCTTGTCATCCTGAGGAGCGCAGCGTTTCTGTCATCCTGAGGAGCGCAGCGACGAAGGATCTCGGTGTTGGTTCTGCTTTCCTGAAAAACGAGATCCTTCGCGTTCGCTCAGGATGACAATCCTCTGTCGAATCGAGCGAACGAAGCGATTTCGAAGCATCCCGTAGGGGAAGGACCTGCCTTTGCCTGTCATCCTGAGGAGCGCAGCGTTTCTGTCATCCTGAGCGTAGCGAAGGATCTCGCTTTTTTGTTCCGGGTTGCTCAAACCCGAGATTCTTCCCCTCCGGGGATGTTCCCTCCGCTTCGCTCTGGATGCTCCGCGACCGCGATCGGGCTTCGCCCTCAGAATGACAGCAAGGGCAAGATCCTTCGCTTTCGCTCAGGATGACAATCCTCTGTCGAATCGAGCGAACGAAGCGATTTCGAAGCATCCCCGGAGGGGGGGAGGATCTCGGGGTTGTCTTTGTTCCTGCCGACCGTCCCCCCGAAATGATACAATGCAGGCAATGAACGAGTTGCCAATCTGCCCGAAAAAAGGGGGAGCATCATGACAGTATTCGCCCAGAGAATGAAAACCATGGAAAAATCGGCCTCTATCATCAGGGGCCTCTTCGGCGCCATGAACGATCCCGGCATCATCTCCTTCGGAGGGGGAGCCCCGGCCAGGGAAGCCCTGCCCATCGACATCGTCCGGGAAATTACCAACGAAGTGATCACCAGGGACGGCAGGGGAGTGGAGGCCCTCCAGTACGGCAACGTCATGGGCCTGCCGGACCTCCGTGAAATCGTGGTGAGCGAGCTCCTCGCCCCAAAGGGCGTGGAGGCGGACGCCGGCAGGATTATTATCACCAGCGGCGGCCTGGAGGGAATAAACCTCCTCTGCCAGCTCTTCATCGATCCCGGCGACGTCATTTTGGTGGAGTCGCCCACCTTCGTCCACTGCGTGGAGATATTCGAAATGTTCCAGGCCCGGTGCGTCAGCGTCGCCATGGACGAGAACGGTATGGTCCCCGAGGACCTGGAGGCCAAGATCCGGGAGTACAGGCCGAAGATGGTCTACGTCATCCCCACCTTCCAGAACCCCACCGGCCGCACCCTCTCCCTCGAACGGAGGAAGAAAGTGGCCGAACTCGGCAGCCTGTACGACACCATCATCCTCGAGGACGACCCCTACCGGGACATCCGCTACAGCGGCACGGACCTGCCCCCCATCAAGGCCTTCGACACCACAGGGCACACCGTCCTCGCCAACAGCTTCTCCAAGATCTTCTCCCCCGGCAGCAGGCTGGGCTACGTCCTCGCGTCGGAAGAAATCACGGCAAAGCTCTTCGACGCCAAGACGGCCACCAATTCCCACACGTCCATGCTGCCCCAGGTCATCTGTGCCGAGTTCTTCAAGCGGGGGTACTACCCGGCCCACCACAGGATGATCTGCGACCTCTACCGGGAACGGCGGGACGTCATGATCGAGTCCATCGACAAATTCTTCCCGAAGGGAACGGTGCGGACCTTCCCCGACGGGGGGCTCTTCACCTGGGCCCGGCTTCCCGGAGGCATCAACACCACCGACCTGCTGGCCGAATCGCTGGCGGCTCCCGACGTGCGGGTGGCCTACGTGGCGGGGGAGGGATTCTTCATCGAGGGCAACGGCATGGGGAACGACTGCATGCGGATCAGCTTCGGCGGGGTTCCTCCCGAGAAAATCCGCATCGGGGCCGAGCGTCTGGGCGGCCTTATCTGCAGCAAGCTGGACCAGGGGTTAAGCTGCGAGGCGTAGGAAGTTTTTCCTCGGGCTGTCATCCTGAGGGCAGTCGTCAGTATGGTGTCATCCTCACGACCTCAGGGAACGCGATTGTAGCGCTCAGAATATTTACTTGTCTGTCATCCTGAGGGCAGTTTCCAGCCCGAAGGATCTGGTTGGTTCTGAAGACTTAAAACCAGGTCCTTCCCCTCCGGGGATGCTCCCTCCGCTTCGCTCTGGATGCTTCGCGACCGCGATCGCGTCCGCTCGGGAAGACAACCTGGCCTTGTCATCCCGAACGAGCGAAGCGAGGAGGGATCTCGTTTTTGACTCTGGGTTTCTCAACCCCGAGATCACTTGGACATGGAGTTGCCTCGGGATGACAGAGGGTTGTCATCCTGAGGGCTGTTCCACCGCCCGATCGCGTCCCCGGAGGGGGAGGATCTGCCCCGGTATCTGTTCTTAACTAAAAAAAGGGGGGCCATGCGGCCCCCCTTCACCACCGGCCTATTTCTTCCTGAACAGCACCAGGAGCGGCACCGCGAGCAGAAGGCCCCAGGGAGAGACCGCCGAAGCCGCGCACCCTTCCACGGCACCGTCGGGTTCCCTGTACTGGTAGAGCGTCTTGTACAGGTTCAGCCGCCCGCCCGTTATGGTGAAATCTCTCAGGGAGTCGAGTTTGTCCACGTTTTCGATAATACGTGTCCTCGGCGACTGGTTCGGGAACTGGGACGCCGCCAGGGCCACCGCTCCGGTCACGAAAGGAGCGGCCATGGACGTGCCGCTCATGGAGACGTACCGGGATTCCGCGACGCCCACTCCTGCGGCGCCGACGAGCACCCCGTTCAGGCCCGCGCCGGAACTTCCTGTCTCCAGTTCGATTTTGAACAGGAATTCCGACGTCTTGAACCCGTCGGGAATCTTGAGCCGAAAATCCATAACATCGAAGTCCGTATCCAGGGAAATTTCGTACACCCTGGTCCAGGTGACACCGTTGTCCGCGGAGAAGTACAGCCTCACGAAATCTTCGTTTTCAACGATATCCAGCGCCAGCGGAAAACCGAGGACGACCGTGTTCTCCAATGTTCCGGACAGGTCAATAGGATCCTTCGCCATGATCCATGAGGTGTTGTCCGCCTCGTAGCCGCTCAGCCACACCTGCTGCGAACCATATGTTCCGATAGCCCATCCGTCCACGGAGCCCGCTTCCGCGTCGGAGAGCCATTTCCCTTCGCCGCTTTGCAGATCGTCGAAAAAGAGATCCCCCGATGCCGGCAGGTAGGATGTGTGGGTGCTGAGAATGCCACCTCCCGGCGCAGCGAGATGGACCGTGTTCTTTCCGTAGTTCGAGAAATCGGAGAGGGTGTCGTCTTTTTCCGTCGACGCCACGGAGATGATGTTCGGCAGGTTGTAGCATGCCGGATAGGAGGGAGTAGAGTCGTTGTCGTTTGTTTCGTTTCCGGCCGAGGCAACGAAGATGATCCCCTTGTTCGCAAGGGCGGAAATGGTCTCCCGCTGGACCGCCGAAGAGGCGTATCCCCCGTAGGACGCGTTGACCGCGACGATGTCCACGCCCGAGTCTTTCTTGTCGAGGATCCAGTTCAGAGCGGCTATCTCCGCGCTGTCGTACACCCTGCCGACCCCATCGCCGATCTTCAGGGGGATCATCTTCACGGTCCATGCCACCCCCGAAACGCCGAGGCCATTGTTCCCCACGGCCCCGATGATGCCTGCCACGTGGGTTCCGTGGCCGTTGTCGTCCTCGGGTTCATCGTCATCGTTCACGAAATCGTACCCCGATGTGCCGTCGGCGGCCCGCCACAGATTGGCCTGCAGGTCGGGATGATCCATGGTTATGCCGGTATCAAGGATGGCCACCACCTTCCCCGGGGTCACGGTCCTGCGGATGTCCCAAGCTTCCGGGGCGCTGATGTCAGCTCCCGCAGTTCCACCGGACGAGCCCGTATTCTGAAGTCCCCACTGGTTGCCGAAGTAGGTGTCGTTCGGGACCGTGGCGGAAATCTGTCGGATGTAGTTCGGCTCGGCGGCTTCAACCTCAGGCATATTTCGGAATCTCGCCAGAAGCTCTTCCGTGGTTTTTCCCGTGCTGCGGATGAAGGCCACCTGCCTTCCTGAAGCTCGGGACAGGGCGCTGAACACCCTGTGGTACGAGGCGTTCACCGATGAGGCGGCAAGAGAAGGGGCGGAGGACGAAACTCCGGCTTTGAATACCACCAGGACCTCACCCGGAACATACTCCGCCCCGGCAGGAATCGAGGCAAAGGCCCCGCCTGCGAAAAACAGAAGAAAAGCAAGTGCCATCCCCACAAAAAGGCCATTGCCGATACCTTTACCAAAACGGTGCATTGTTATCGACTCCCTTTCGTTGTTTTATTACCTGTTCCATTCCCCGGGCAGAATGCACAACAAACTCTAACATAAGCAGGTAAGTTTCTCAATTGCGGCAACATTGGCCCCTGGATGGAAAGCAACCTTGTCCGCGGGGATAAAACGGAGCGATGCCGGACTTTTGCCGGATCGCTTCCCTGGAGGGGGAGGATCTCGCTTTTGAATCTGGACTTCCCCAAAGGCAAGATTCTTTCCCTCCGGGGATGCTCCGCGATCGGGCTGCGCCCTCAGAATGACAGGAATAGCCAAAAACCTTTTCCTCCGGGGATGTTCCCTCCACTTTGTTCTGGATGCTGCGCGAGCGCGATCGGCCATGAAACCGGCCTCGGGATGACGCTCTTTTTTCTGTCATCCCGAGCGAGCGAAGCGACCGAGGGATCTGCTCTCGATTCTGAAAGACCTCAAACCGAGATCCCTCCCCTCCGGGGGTGCTCCCGCAGCAACCATTGGAGAATCACATCTGTCAAATATCCTCCCTGACATATATCCTCCCTGAGGCGAGCGGAAAGTTTTGGGGGTAGGTTTTGATAAAATATACCAATTGACAAAAAATGGCTGTATGGTATGTTTAATAAAAACGAGAAAGGAGACGCCTATGGATCTGCAGATACTAGCCCAAAACGTGAGGCGGTTGAGAACTGCAAAACGCTTGAGCCAAAGAGCCCTGGCAGATGTTGCCGGTCTCTCCCTGCCGGCTGTAAAGAACCTGGAACTCGCAAAGAGTGAGCCGCGGATGAGGACCATGCAGGCAATAGCAAGGGCTCTGGATGTGAAAATTCAGGTGTTTTTCCAGCCGGTTCGTGAATTGCACACTGTCCGGTTCCGATCGGCAAAGCGGATGCAGAATCGCGAGAATGTCCTGGCTGAAGTGGCCAGATGGCTTGATGATTTCAACTTCCTTGAAAAATGTATGAACAAACAGATGCCGTTCAGCCTCAAGGGTGTCAGGCCACAATGCGCCCCTGACCTTTTGATAGAGGCGGCCGGACTGTGCCGTAAAAAATTGGGCCTGAAACCCACCGAGCCTATCCATGACATTTGTGGCCTGCTCGAACAAGCGGGCGTCAAGGTTTTTCCGATCCCCATGGCCTCCGATAGTTTTTTCGGCCTGTCTGTGGGGGAAGAGGACGGTGGTCCGGCTGTGGTGGTGAACATATGGGAGCGGATTTCGGTTGAAAGACGCATTTTCAGCGCCGCCCATGAACTCGGTCATCTTATGTTGCACCCGGAAGCCTACGACGTCGCCAAGGTCGAAGAAAGCAAAGAAGAAGAACATGAGGCAGACCGTTTTGCCGGACATTTTCTGATGCCGAACGAGGGATTCCGGAAGGAATGGAATGAAGCGTCCGGATTACACTTCGTGGACAGGGTTTTCAAGATCAAACGAATTTTCCGGGTCAGTTTCAAAACCGTTCTCTCGCGCCTGGTGGAAGATGGGGCTGTGGACAAGTCAATCTGGATGAAGTTCAACATGTCCTATCAGCAGCGTTTCAACAGGAAGCTCTCCTTCAAAGAAGAGCCGATGGGTATTGATTCGGCTGAGCCGTTCGGGATGCAGCGATTTGATTTCTACGAAGACCGTTTCAGCCGCCTGGCCAGGGAAGCGGTAGAAAAAGACATGATTTCAGTCAGCCGGGGCGCTGAGATGCTTCGGATCGGTATTGAGGAAATGCAAGACCTTCTGCAGAATTGGGGGGTCATTCTGTGACACTTCGCCCGACCTCCCGAAAATTGATGATCTTGGATGCATGCGTGCTGATCGATTTCATCAAAGCGGAGCGGGCCGTGCTGGAACTCGTTGTGAAACACGTCGGCCCGCTGTATGTGACCAGTCCGGTGGTCGAGGAGGTCAAAGAAATCGATGACGAGGACGAACTGGCAGCCCTCGGGCTGATCATCGTCGAACCCGAAATTGAAGATGCGTACACTGCCGGCATCCAGTCAGGGCCATTATCGTTCGAAGATTGGCTGTGTCTGTTAACGGCCAGGCGGCATGGTTTTACTTGTGTGACCAACGATAAAAACCTTCGGAAGTTGTGCAAACGGGAAAGGGTTCCACTATTGTGGGGGCTCGAGCTCCTGATCGAACTCCACAAGGTTGGAGGCATCACCGGCAAGGAGGCGGAGGCGCTCGCCAAAGCCATAAAGCAGTCGAATCCGAAGCACATCACAGAAAAGATCGTTTCGGACTTTGTTGAACATATCCGGAGTCAGGAAGATCACAATCATCAGACATGATGAATGCGGTTTTCCCCAAACACTTTCATTCAGATGTGCGGCACCTTGGATTTATGTCATCCTGAGGGCTGTTCCATAGTCTGATCGCGCCAGAAGTAGTGTCATCCTGAGGCCTGCTTTTTGGCCGATCGCGTCCCCGAAGGGGGAGGATCTGGTTGATTCTGAGGGCCTTAAGCCCAGGTCCTTCACTTCGTTCAGGACGACAGAGCAAGGTCCTTCGCGTTGCTCAGGACGACAATCAACCCGAGGCCGGTACCATTTTTATGTCATTCTGAGGAGCGATGCGACGATCGCGGAGCATCCCCGCAGGGGAAGAATCTGACCTTGGTCTTTAAGACCCTAAATCCAGGTCCTTCCCCTCCGGGGATGCTCCCTCCGCTTCGCTCTGGATGCTCCGCGACCGCGATTGCGTTGCTCAGGACGACAATCAACCCGAGGCCGGTACCATTATTATGTCATTCTGAGGAGCGATGCGACGATCGCGGAGCATCCCCGCAGGGGAAGAATCTGACCTTGGTCTTTAAGACCCTAAAACCAGGTCCTTCCCCTCCGGGGATGTTCCCTCCGCTTCGCTCAAGACGACAAGACCCGGATCCTCTGCAATTGCTCAGGGCGACCCTATGCCGCCCCTGCTCATCAATTCCGGAAGCCTCACCCGTGCTATAATGATCAATAGCTATACTATGGCTATAAATAGGGATGTGATGCAAATGGCACAAACGGTTGTTCGGGCAATAGTGGAAGACGAACTCAAGGTTAAGGCCCAGGCGGAACTGGCAAAGCAGGGGCTGACTCTTTCCGACCTGGTACGTATGGCCCTGCGGGAAGCGGCCGAGGGCAGAATATCTTTCTCTTTCGACGGCGTCATAAGAAACCGGGAGACTCTCAATGCCATGCAGGAGCTGGATGAAGGAAAAGGGGAGCGGGTGGCTTCACTCAATGCGTTTCACGAGATGATGAAAAAGTAGATTATGCTTGCCATAGTCTGGAGCAGGCGTTTCAAAAAGGATTACGCCCGATGTCTTTCACAGGGGAAAGATATGCGTAAACTTGATACGCTCCTCATCCTTGCTGATGAATGAGAAACCATTGCCGCCGCAGTATACAGACCACCCTCTTAAAGGCGAATGGGCTCATTATCGGGATGCCCATATCGAGTTCGACTGGATCCTGATTTATCGAATCGACAGGGAGAGCAAAAGTCTGCTGCTGGCAGCACTTGGAAGCCATTCGGAAATACTCTGATACCAGCCATGAAGCCGGCCTCGAGATGACGGCACCCAATTCATCCCACCTTTTGGATTGTTCAATCCAAAAGAAAAACCCAAGGCAGGAACAGGCATCCGGTGGTCTTTCGATGGGGGAAAGTCCTGAGATAACCAGGCTGGAGTCCGTAACGAGAGGGACGCCGCGAAGGTGTCAGCCTATTCTTCAGTCGAGCAGACGGTTTGCAACCAACAGTAAAGCTGCTCCACCCGTATGTTTCCGCAGGCCATTTCCATAGCCGTCTCGAAAAAAGCTTCGTCGGTCGCAGTGATAAGAATTCCGTTTTTTTCGAGAAAGTACGTCCCGAGAAACATGCCCAGCCGTTTGTTGCCGTCCTGTAAAGGATGTCCTTGAATAATGGAACGTATTATCACAGAAGCCAGCAAGAGTATGTTGTCCTCAAAAAAATAGGATATATCCTCGAGTTTTAGGATATATCCTATTGGATTGAAATTGATTATACAGATAGGATCATTTTCATACTGTTCCTTGAGTGACGAAATGGCTTCCCAAATTTCATCCTCGCAAAGCCACTCAATACTTGGCAAGGGCATCAAAAGCGGCCTTTCGTTTTTTCAGGATTCCTTTCATCATGTTTCGTTTTTCGTCCGAAAGGCAGGTTTCCTTTTTCGAAATCCCTTTTCCGGCAACGGAAACGGATATATTTTTGCAAGAAACTCTGCTTTCCTGAGGTTTCACATTGTTTTTCATGGCGCTCCCTCCTTGATTCGATCATTATATCAAAGAAGGTTTGAAGTTTCCTGTTCCCTAAAGATCCTCCCCCAAAGGGGGGAAATCTCGTATTTGATTCTGAAGTGGCTCAACCCCGAGATCCCTCCCCTCCGGGGATGCTCCGCGATCGCGTTCGCTCGGGATGACATCAAACCCAAGTCTGGGACCGTGATTATGTCATTCTGAGGAGCGCTACCGTGGATTTTTGTCATCCTGAGGGCTGTTCCACCGCCCGATCGCGTCCCCGGAGGGGGAGGATCTTGGGTGGTTCTGAAGGTCTCAAAACCAGGTCCTTCACTTCGTTCAGGACGACAGAGCAAGGTCCTTCGCTCCGCTCAGGACGACAGGAACGAGATTCCCCCCTGATGGAAAGGATCCTGCTTTTGCCTTTTTTTCTCCTCACCCGCAACTGATGATCTATGCATCAGATTTTGGCAATAACTCGAACGCCTGAGGTAAAATAAGCATAAAAAAAGAAAGGAGGCAGCCTGTGATGGTTAATCTTGTAAAAGAGCGCAATGAAGTGCGCCGCGTTCTTCGGCGCCTCTCTCCCCAGGGCGTGGAGCGCCTGAAAATGTATGCCCTCCATGTCGAAATGGAAGAGTTGGAGGACCGTGAGCCTCCCCTGACACAAGACGAAGAACAGTGCCTCTCCATCTCCAGGGCAGAATTCGCCGAAGGTAAAGAGATACCGCTGAAAATAGCCATGAAGGAACTATGGTGAGCTCCTGGGCAGTCTTCCTCTCCCCAGAGGTAAAAAAGCGCCTTGAGAAAATCCCCAACCCCGACCGCAGAAGAATCCTCACCGCCCTCGACGCTCTTTCCAACGGCCCTTCCGGCGACATAAAACCGCTGAAGGGTCGTTCTGAATGGAGGCTTCGGATCGGCGGCTGGAGAATCCTTCTTGATGTGGACGAGCCGGACAGAAAAATACGAGTTTCCTCCATAGGATCCAGGGGAGACGTCTACAAATAAGAATAGTGCTTCCGTTCTGAAATAAGGGAGAATTTTTGATGGATGATCAAAACCAGGTCCTTCCCCTCCGGGGATGCTCCACGATCGCCTTGCTCAGGACGACATCCGGATCTGTCATCCTGAGGGCTGTTCCATCGCCCGATCGCGCCCCCGGAGGGGGAGGATCTTGGGGTGGTTCTGAAGGCCTTAAATCCAGGTCCTTCGCTGCGCTCAGGACGACAACCAAACCGAGGCCGGTACCATTATTATGTCATTCTGAGGAGCGGAGCGACGAAGAATCTGACATTGCCTTCAATCTGTCATCCTGAGGGCTTGTTCTACCGCCCGATCGCGCCCCCGGAGGGGGAGGATCTTGGATGGTTCTGAAGGCCTTAAATCCAGGTCCTTCGCTGCGCTCAGGACGACACCAAACCCGAGGCCGGACCGTGGAATGATGTCATTCTGAGGAGCGAAGCGACGATCGCGGAGCATCCCCGCAGGGGAAGAATCTCGTTTTTGACTCAGATTCCCCTGAATCAATACTTTTTCAAGGAATCCGGCCGGGCCGAGGATTTCCGGTTTTTCAAGGTTCAGTCCGCTAAAATCCTTGTCGCCCGTTATAAAAACGTCAACGTCCTCCGTGACGGCTGAATACAAAACAGGGTAGTCCTTTTCGTCCCGGATATCGAAAAGCCCCGGCTCCGGATGTTCCGGTGTATAAACAAGCTCGTACGGAAGCCGGCTCAGCAGTAAATCCATGGATTCAAACTTATTCCGGAATTTGCGCCGAACCACATTCAGCAACTCATCTACGACATAGGATGAAAGAACGAGCTGATGCTCTGTCGTGACCCTGACAATCAACGCATCCATTTGCGAGTTTGGGAAAAGAAGCGCAGAAATGAGGATGTTGGTGTCAATCATTACGCGCATGGCGTTCGTCCCAAACCTCGCGGCGCACCTCTTTTACCATATCCACAACGTCCTGTTCCGTTTTCAGTCCCATTCGCTCCGCTTCCCCGACAAAAGCGGCCTGTGCTTCCCTCAGCGCGACCATGGCCGCATTTCCCATGATGATGCGGCCGTTTTCCTCCAAAAAAACAACCTTGTCACCGTCTTTTACACCCAATTTTTTCCGAATTTCCACGGGGATGGTGATTTGTCCCCGCATCGTGATTTTTGCAAGTTCCATATCCATGCTCCTTTCCGGATTGCATTGGAATCAATGCATTCATTGGTCAAATTCTAAGCCTTTTTCTCTGAAAATTCAACCGTATGAATTGCGGAGAGAAAAGACTCAAGCCCGAGGAGCGGTTTTGGCGACGATCGCGATCGCTAAGCACCCAGAGCGAAGCGGAGGGGGCATCCCCGGAGGGAGAGCTGCTGGTCCTGCTTTTGCTCTGTCATCCTGAGGGCTGTTCCACCGCCCGATCGCGCCCCCGGAGGGGGAGGATCTGGTTGGTTCTGAAGACCTCAACCCCGAGATCCCTCGGCCATGAAACCGGCCTCGGGATGACACTATTTTTTTCTGTCATCCCGAGCGAGCGAAGCGACCGAGGGATCTGCTCTTGATTCTGAAAGACCTCAAACTGAGGTCCTTCCCCTCCGGGGATGCTCCGCGATCGCGTTGCTCAGGACGACAACCAAACCGAGGCCGGTACCATTATTATGTCATTCTGAGGAGCGGAGCGACGAAGAATCTGACATTGGTCTTTAAGACCCTAAACCCAGGTCCTTCCCCTCCGGGGATGCTCCGCGATCGCGTTGCTCAGGACGACAACCAAACTGAGGTTCCTCCCCTCCGGGGATGCTCCGTAATTCTTTCGTTCAGGACGGGTTATCTGAATGTCTTATGGCCCTAAAACCAGATCCTTCGCATCCGCTCAGGATGACACCAAATCTACGTCATTCTGGAGAGACTGCGCCGCGAGCGAGATCCCTCCGTTCAGGACGACAAGACCGAGGTCTCCCCTTACCCGTTCACCCCGTCAAGGTCCAGCCCGCCGAGAGTCCGCCCCGTAACGAGGTAGTCCTCCCCGGCGATGACGGAGGCCAGCCTGATGATGCTTTCCGTCACGGGCAGAGGGATTCCCAGCTTCTTCCCGATCTCGAACACGGGCACGAGAAGATAGGGAACGTCCTCGGTGAGGTACCGGTATTTCATGGACGCAGGGGAGTCGGCCCCGTGGCCGCAGTAGGCCCCGTTATTGAGGATGGTCTCCCGCAGGCTTTCCCCGTTGATGGAGTAGAGCTCCTTCATGTCGTCCATGGTGGAGAGGAGGTTGAGGCCAAGAGCCTTCCCCACGGCCATCCGCTCCCTGTCCATGGCCTCCATGACGGCACAGACGGAGTCGGTCATTCCCTCGGCGTAAAACCGGAACCTCCCGTTCCCCGACTCTATCCTCCCGGCGTTCATGATCATGGTGGGGCAGTGGAGGATCATGTTGGTGTTGGAGAGACCGATGGACAGCACGTTCGGCGCTGGTTTCAGCGGCACGGGAAAGGCGTCCTGCACCGAGGCGATGAAATCCCCGGTCCCGGAAGCAGGCAGGGCCGCTGCCGCCATGAAGTTCTTTATCCCCCAGACGTTCACCACCCCGGGGGCCTCGATGCGGCAGGCGTAGGGCATGGTGTCCGACTCCGCCGCAAGAAACCCCTCCGGCAGCCTGCCCCCGAAGGTTTCCTTCAGGACGAGGGACCCGAAATTCCCCGGCATGAGCAGCAATCTCTGCCCCCGCCCCAGGAAAGGGGCGATCAGGGAGAACACGGCCTCCTGGGCGAAGGAAGGCGCCAGGAAATAGAGGATCTCCGCATCCCGTACCGCCGCCGGGTCCGTGGTGACCTCCGCCAGGGTTCCTCTGGCCTCGATCGCCCCCGTCAGCTCGATGGTCTTCGTTTCTTCCAGGCGGAAGATATTGCGGCGGAATTCGGGGTGCTCGAACAGCGTCACCGGAAAGCCCTTCGACGCCAGGTGCCCCGCCAGGGCCTGGGCCCCGTTGCCTCCCCCCAGAACAGCAATTCTTTTCATAGAGCCTGTCTCCTCCCGAATATAAACGAAAATACATTGTAGACATCACAATAAACTTGAATTATAATCCTCTGACCGTATTACGGAAAGGATCATATCATGTGGAGGTGGCTGAATATGAAGAAGAACCTGCTGTCGGCACTGGCTGCGGTAGTGCTCGGAGCCCTCGTGCTGTCGCCGGCGCCCGCCGCGGCCGCGGGCGTCCTGGACCGGGACGTCATCCGGGTGGGCACCGAGGCGACCTATCCCCCCTTCGAGTACCGGAACGACAAGAACGAGATCGTAGGGTACGACATCGAGGTCGTCCAGGCCATCGGGAAGCACCTCGGAAAGAAAGTGGACATCGTGGACATGGCCTTCGACGGCCTCATCCCCGCCCTGATGACCGCGAAGATCGACCTCGTGGCCGCCGGAATGACCAACACGGAAGAGCGCCGGAAGAAGGTGGACTTCTCCGACGTCTACTACGACATCGAGAACGCCTTCGTGGTCCGCGGCAATGACGGCTCCATCGCGACGCTGGACGATCTCAGGGGGAAAATCGCCACGGTCCAGATCGGTACCGCCCAGGACACCTTCATCACCGGAACGGGCCTTCCCGCCGAGATCAAGCGGTTCCAGAAGAACGACGACGCCCTCATGGAGGTCAAGGTCGGCAGGGGGGACTTCTCCGTCCTCAACCTCACCGTGGCCAACGCCTTTCTCCGGAACAACAAGACCTTCGGGGAAGACCTCAAGATCGGCTTCCGCAACAAGATCCACCGGGAAGGCGAAGGCATCGCCCTCGGCATTCCCAAGGGAGACGAAGCTTTCCTGAAGGCCGTGAACGACGCCATCGCCCTCATGAAAAAGAACGGAGAATTCGACGAACTCAAGAAAAAGTACCAGATGGACTGAAAGGTGTGAGCACATGGCCAGGCTGCTGAGCCAGTCCGACGTGGAGAAGCTCATCTCCATGAAGGACATCGTTGAAATACTGGACAAAACCTACCGGGGGATGGGCGAGGGAACCGTCGTCAACCCCGCCAAGGGAACCCTCGACCTCGGGGAGAGCGGCCCCTATCCCCCCTACCATGCGGACATCAACTCCATGCCCGCCTACGTGGGATGGGTGGACACGGCAGGCATCAAGTGGGCCGGCGGATGGATGGACAACCCCGCCCGGGGCCTGCCCTACGTCAGCGCCATCATCGTCCTCGTCAACCCCAGGAACGGCATCTTCACCGGGGTGATGGACGGCACCCTCATCACCAACCTGCGGACAGGCGCCCAGACCGCCGTGGCGCTGAAATACCTTTTTCCTGAACGGAAATCCCTCTCCGTGGGCCTCTTCGGCGCGGGAGTCCAGGGAAGGACCCAGACCCGGGCCATAGCGGAGCTCTTCGGCATCGACGAACTCAGGGTGTACGACATCTTCCCCGAAGCCGCCGCACAATTCGCTGCCGACATGGAATCTGTCGTCACGGGAAAAATCACCGTCTGCACAGCTCCCGAACAGGCCGCCGAAGGGGACGCCGTCATCACCGTCACCCACGCCAAGGACGGCTTCTTCCGGAAGGAATGGTTCGCCCCCGGCTCCGTCCTCTTCCCCATGGGGTCCTACAAGGAATGCCGGGACGAAACCCTGCTCTCCGCGGATGCCATCGTGGTGGACCACGTGGCCCAGTGCCTCCACCGGGGAGCCCTCAAGGACCTCGCCGAGGCGGGCAGAATAGGCGAAAAGGACATCACCGCCACCCTCGGTGAACTCGCGGCGGGAAAGAAAACCGTCACCGCTTCGTCCGGTTCCAGGATCCTCTGCATCCCCATCGGCACCGGGGCCATGGACGTGGCCGCCGCGGCCGTGGTGCTCCAGCGGGCGGAGGAACAGGGCATCGGCGGAACCTTCGACTTCGCCGTCTGATACAGGAACAGCATAGAATACCAGCCGCGGCCGGGGTTTTTTCCCCGGCCGCGAATTATTGTTGTCCCGAAGCGAGAACCTGTCATTCCGAGGAGCGGTTTTGGCGATGATCGCGGAGAATCCCCGTAGGGGAAGCAGCTGGTCCTGCTTTTGCCCTGTCATCCTGAGGGCTGTTCCACCGCCCGAAGGATCTGGTTGGTTTGGTCTTCCTCCGAGTGACCCTCTCCGGAATTGACGGACCGTCAAAAAGGCCCGACAATGAGATCAATCTCACTGGAGGTGCCTCACATGGGAAAAGGAGAAAGACACCGAAAATATGACCCTGAATTCAAGAAGCATGTACTCCGGCTGGTGGCGGAAGGAAGCCCTGCCGTTAAAATCGCCGAAGACTTCGGAATTCCGGTAGATCGGATTTACGCCTGGAGAAAGCATGAGAAAAAGGAAATGGGAGCTGTTGCATTCGCTCAATCGGGAGGCAAGGTCCTCTCCCCGGAAGAAGAGCTCAAAGCCCTCCGGGAAGAACTAGCCGCCACCAGGCGGGAGCGGGACATCATGAAAATAGCCCTGTCCATCTTCTCGAAAGAACCTTAGAGTGGTTGAAGAAAGAGAAAGCACGGGATCCTAAGACCAGGTCCTTTCCCGGAGAGGGGGGGGGATTGCTTTGGGTTTTGCCGGATTCTAACCCGTGATCCCTCAGTTCGTTTGGGGTGACAGCGGTTTGGTGTCATCCCGAGGCCGGTTCCATGGCCGAGGGATCTCGCTTTTGGTTTTGTCGGGTTCAAACCCGAAATTCCTCCTCACATCCCATCAGGACGACAGAGTCAAATCATTCTCTGTGCTCTGTGCTCAGGACAACAACCAACCCGAGGCCTGCGCCATTATTATGTCATTCTGAGGAGCGCAGCGACGATCGCAGAGCATCCCCGGAGGGGAAGAATCTGAACTTGGTCTTTAGACCCTAAACCCAGGTCCTTCGCCTCGCTCAGGATGACAGAGTCAAATCGTTCTCTGTGCTCACTCCACCCCCCCAAAAAATTGACTTTCCCCTATACGAGCAATAAAATTACTCAAAGTAGAAATTTATTATTACTTTGTGAAGAGAGATGGCATCGCAATGGCCCACACCCCCGCTCCAGACGGCGTGTTTCTTCCCGCCGAAAATCTGCGCTCTTTTATGGAAAGGATTCTTGCAGCCCTTGGCCTTCCGGAAGAAGACGCTAAAATAACCGGTGACGTCCTGATAGAAGCGGATCTTCGGGGTATAGATTCTCATGGCATCGGGCGCCTCTCTATTTATGTCGAACGCCTCTTGTCCGGCAAGCAGAATCCTCATGCCCCCCTGACAGTGGTTTCCGAAGCTCCCGGTACCGCTCTCCTGGATGGAGGCGCCGGCATGGGACAGGTCATAGCCCTCCGGGCTATGGAACTCGCCATCAGGAAGGCAAAGGAAACCGGAATCTCAGGGGTTGCCGTCCGGAACTCCAGCCATTTCGGTTTCGCGGGTTACTTCCCTCTCATGGCGGTCAGTGAAGGAATGATCGGCATGGCATTCACCAACGCCCGCCCGTCAATCTGCCCTACTTTTGGAACTGAACCCATGCTGGGGACAAACCCCATCGCCTTCGCCGCCCCCACGGATATGGATTTTCCCTTTCTCTTTGACGCGGCTACGTCCATCATCCAGCGCGGTACCGTAGAACTATACGACAGACTTCACGTTCAGCTTCCCGAAAAACTTGTTATTGGCCCTTCGGGAGAGTCCCTCTTAGAACCTGATCTCATTCTGGAAGAAATGCTCAAGGGCTCCGCTGCTCTTCTGCCCCTTGGCGGGATTGGAGAAGAAGGCGGTGGATACAAAGGGTACGGGTTGGCAATAATGGTGGAATTGCTCTCCGCCGCTCTCCAGAACGGACCCTATCTGAAGCACGTCACTGGTGTGGGTATGGGACACTTCTTTCTTGCCATTGATATCTCAAAATTCCTTCCGGTGAGCACTTTCCGGAAAATTGCCGGATCCATCCTAAGAGATCTGCAGAATTCCCGGAAAGAACCGGGCCATGACAGAATCTTCGTTTCGGGGGAAAAGGAACATCTCACCCGCCTTGAGAGGTTGAAGACCGGTATTCCCCTGCCGCCCGACTTCCTGGAAAAACTACGCCAAATGGCGGCTCAGGTAGGGGTGGGACCACTGCAGTAATCAACAATAAAAGAAATCTCTGGACTGTTCGGGTAGTTTACATTGGGCTGGAGTTAACTTGAGAAGCTGTGCAAATTACTGATTGAGCGGAGGTTGAAAATGGTTTTTAGTTCTGTGGTTTTTCTTTTTGCTTTTTTGCCGACAGTCCTTATTGGGTATTATCTGCTAAATCCAATTTTTCGAAATGTATTTTTACTATGCTCCAGCTTGTTTTTTTATACTTGGGGAGAACCAAAGTTTATTTTTGTAATGATTGCTTCTATAGCGATAAATTATATTATTGGCATGCTTATCGATAAAATTTATCTTCTAATGGGTAAAAAGGGAAGTGTGTTTGTCCTTGCCGGGGGAGTTCTCTTAAACCTTGCGCTACTTGTCTATTTTAAATATTTCAACTTCATTGTATTGAATCTGAATAACATTTTTAACCTTAATCTCGTGGTCCAGAATATTGCGCTTCCTATCGGAATTTCTTTTTTCACCTTTCAGGGCATGTCGTACATAATTGACCTGTACCGTCGAGAGATTCCGGTGCAAAGAAACCCTATTTCGGTTGCACTTTATATTTCCCTGTTTCCTCAACTTATCGCTGGTCCAATTGTTCGTTATTCTGACATATATCTTCAAATAAACGAAAGGAAAATCGATGTCGAAAAGTTTGCACAAGGTATAAAGCGTTTTATTATTGGCCTTTCAAAAAAAATCTTATTGGCAAATGTCTTGGGAGAAGTTGCGGATTTAATTTTTGGAACACCGTTCAATCAAGTTGATTCTCTTACAGCATGGCTGGGTATAATCTGCTATACAATGCAAATATATTTTGACTTCTCTGGATATTCCGATATGGCTATTGGGCTTGGAAAGATGTTTGGTTTTGATTTTATGGAGAACTTTAATCTTCCCTATATTTCCAAATCCATAACCGAATTTTGGAGGAGATGGCATATCTCTTTGTCTACGTGGTTTCGAGATTATCTCTATATTCCCTTGGGGGGAAACAGGTCAGGGAACGTTTATTTTAATTTGCTGCTGGTCTTTGTTGCTACGGGACTATGGCATGGCGCAGCGTGGAATTTCTTATGCTGGGGGTTATGGCACGGTCTTTTTTTAATTATCGAAAGAATTGTCAAGAAAAAGGGAATCCGAACTTCTGCTCCTGGATTGATTAAATGGGGCTATACGATGTTTGTGGTAGTTATTGGATGGGTACTTTTTCGAGCTGATGGAATACAGGGAGCTTTTCATTATCTGATGTCTATGTTTAATTTTATTGAACGTGATTTTATTCGTTTCTCTGTCTGGTATTACCTTGATAGACATGTCCTGTTTACGTTGTTCGTCGCCGGAGTACTTAGTTCGCATTTACCCTCCTATATAATGGAAAAAATAAAAAACGCTAAGTGTGTTATGTTTGTGCAACCGGCAACACTCCTGTTCCTTATGGTTCTTTGTGTCGTGTTTGTGGTCAACAGCAGTTACAATCCCTTTATATACTTCAGGTTTTAATGGAATTGAGAGTGAATACTATGAGGGTAAAAAACAACCGAAACTTTATTAATTCTTTGTTTATCGCGTGCTTTTTCTTGATTCTCCTCGTTCCCATTCTCCTCATTAACAGGGGGAAAAATCAGGTTTCCGAAATTGACAATAGAAAATTGGTTGAATTCCCTGCGTTAAAAATTGGGACAGGTTTTAGAAAAGGATTTGAATCTTATCTTTCCGACCGAATTGGATTCAGGGTGGAAATGCTTGACGTTTATCAGAGAATTAACGCGGATATTTTTAAAAAGCTGGTTCACCCAAGCTATATGTTTGGGGAGGATGGGTACGTATTCTTTAAAGGAGGGTATATTTCTGATTATCAGCATTTGAACATCAATGAAGCCTATATTGAGAAATGTGCAAGTTACATAGATAGTATCTACCGTTACTTGGAAAAGAGAAAGATCAAATTTTTGTATTTTTTTATCCCGGATAAGAAGACTGTTTACAAAGAATATTTCCCTAAAACGATTCACGTTAAGGGATCCCAATCACAAGCACAGATCCTGCTCGAAAAATTAGAGAGAAAAGGGGTTCCTTTTGTGTTCCCTCTCGAACAATTTCTTGAAGCGAAAAAAAACCTCCAAATCTACAATAAGCAGTATGATGCCGGCCATTGGAATGATCACGGAGCACTTATCGGTCATTCTTTAATTCTTCAAAGATTGAGGGAGTACTTTCCAGAAATCGATCCTGTTGAGAAAAGGAATTTTACGATTTCAACAACCACTAAGACTTCCCTGCCAGTTTCTCATTTTCGGATAAGTGAAGATGTGCCAGTTTATAAGATCAAAAAATCGGAGATGCGTCAAATTGCTGATTTTGAGAATTTCATAAAAAAAAGACGGGTGCTAGTTTACAGAAATCTTCAGAAGCCCGATAAACCGAAGATAATGATTTTCCACGACAGCTATTTCTTGAAATTGAATGAGTATTATGGCAGTAATTTCTCAGAGATAATCGCAATTCATAGCTTTGATAATCTGAAAAATATCGAGGAATTCGTTAATTTTTTCGAACCTGACGTCGTTTTGCTGGAAAATGTTGAAAGGGTTATTTCTCCTCAGAGTATGTTATTTTCTTTAAAAAATATGCAGCATACCGTTCTGTCGGATTTCTCTCTTCTCAATTTGCCGGTGTCGGAAAAAACGCCGAAAGTTCGATTTGTTGGAAAGCACAATGAAATTGTTGTCTCAAGAAATGAAAGCGTCTGTGCGATTGCTGGAAATGCTTTGGATCCTGATGGAAAAGCGGGGAAGGCACTTTTTGCAAAAGTTGGGACAAGTATTTTCCCCATGCAGTACTCTAATGATGTGGAAAAGGAGAGGGGGAATTTTGCAATTTCTCTACGAAGAGAAATTTTGGATAATGCAGAGGAAATTTCCTTTTCTTTAATTTCTTCAGATGGGAAAACCAAATTCAAAGCAGTCGCTTTTCCTATTGTGAAAAAATAGTATTTCCTGAAAAAGCAAGGAAGATCGTCGTTGCTGATTGACTCGTTTTATGTTGAGCAATAAAATTACTCAAAGAATACAAATTATCCAGTGAGAGGTAGACTATGAGCGTTTCGAAGACGGTATTCATTTCCGAAACAGCGATCCTCGGCCAAAACGTGGTCATCGAAGACGACGTTGAGATTGCCCTCGGAGTCGAGATCGGCCACAACGTGGTCATCCGGCGGGGTGTCCGCATCGGCGAAAACTGCAAGATCCTCGACGGGGCCGTGCTCGGCAAGCAGCCGGCAAAAGCGTCCCTCTCCGCCACCACGGGAGAACCCAGAGTTCTCCCCCCCCTCGTTCTGGGGCGTGCCGTCACCATCGGCGCCAACTGTGTCATTTACCGGGGAGCCGTCCTGGGCGACGGGGTCTTCGTGGGGGACCTCGCCTCAATCCGCGAGGACGTTGCCATAGGCGAGCTCACCATCATCGGCCGGGGCGTCACCATTGAGAACAAGACAACCATCGGCCGGAAATGCAAGATCGAGACCGAGGCCTACATTACTGCCATGTCCACCGTGGAAGATTACTGCTTCATCGCTCCCTGCGTGGCCTTCACCAATGACAATTTCCTCGGCCGCACCGAGCAGCGGAAAAAGCACTTCGGCGGCCCCACCCTGAAAAAGGGTGCCCGGATAGGCGCCAACGCCACCCTGCTTCCGGGAGTGACCGTTGGAGAAGATGCCCTCGTCGCCGCCGGCAGCGTGGTCACGAAAGACGTTCCTGCCCGGACGATCGTCGTGGGTTCTCCCGCGAAGGTTCTCCGGCCCGTCCCTGAAGAGCAGCTCATCGAAAATCAAATATTCTTCGACAAATAAAGGATGATACCCAAATGACACTACTGGAAAAAATCACCGGCAAAACAGCACGGGTGGGCGTGGTCGGCCTGGGATATGTGGGTCTTCCCCTGGCAGTGGAGAAGGCTAAGGCTGGCTTTACCGTCATCGGCTTCGACGTGCAGAAGGAAAAGTGCGACTCCGTCAACCGGGGGGAAAACTATATCGGCGACGTGGTCCCCGAGGAACTTACACGCCTCGTCAATAACGGGCATCTCTCCGCTTCCTGCGACTTCAGCCGGATAGCCGAATGCGACGTAGTGGCCATCTGCGTTCCCACTCCGCTGGACCACTACAAGCAGCCTGACATGACCTACGTGGAGACCTCCGCCCGTACCGTGGCCCAGTATGCCCACAAAAATATGCTCGTGGTCCTGGAGTCCACCACATGGCCCGGCACCACCGAGGAGATCCTCAAGCCCATTTTCGAGGAAAAGGGATTCACCGTGGGGAAGGACCTCCACCTCGCCTTCTCCCCAGAGCGGGTCGACCCCGGCAACCTCCTTTATAAGACCAAGAACACTCCCAAGGTCGTGGGCGGCTGCACCCCCTCCTGTACGGACCACGCCAAGGCACTCTACGAGGCGGTCCTCCAGGCACCCATATTCGCCGTCTCCACACCGAAGGAAGCGGAGATGACCAAGATCCTGGAGAACACCTTCCGGATCGTCAACTGCGCCCTCGCCAACGAAATGGCCATCATCTGCCACAAGATGGGCGTCAACGTCTGGGAAGTCATCGCCGCCGCGGCCACCAAGCCCTTCGGCTTCGTCCCCTTCTATCCCGGCCCCGGCGTGGGAGGCCACTGCATTCCCATCGATCCGTACTACCTCACGTGGAAGGCCCGGGCCCACGACTACCACACCCGCCTCATCGAGATGGCCGGAGACATCAACGACGAAATGCCCGCCTACGTGGTCACCCGCCTCCAGGACCTCCTCAACGACCGGTGCAAGCCCATGAAGGGAAGCCGGGTCCTCCTCCTCGGCGTGGCCTACAAGGGCGACATCGACGACCTTCGCGAATCCCCGGCCCTAAAGGTCTGGGACGAACTCGAACATAAAGGCGCCGCGGTGGACTACTTCGACCCCTACTGCCCCAGGGCGAAGCGCCCCGGAGGAACGAGAAAATCAATCGAACTCACCCCTGAAGCGCTTGCAGTATACGATGCCGTCATCGTCACTTCCGCTCACAAAAAGGGCGTGGATTACAGCCTGGTGGAGAAGCACGCATCCCTCGTCCTGGATACCAAGAACGTCTACGGCGGGAAAGAACGGGAGAACATCGTTCTGCTATGAATTCACATGGTACAAAACTTATTACCAAAATGAACGGTGATCTGAATGAGGTTGAGCGGATCCGCAGACTTATCCGGAAGGGAGAAGGTCTGACCATTGAGTTTAAAGAATCAGGGCGGGCTCTCAGCAAAAGCGTGTACCAAACAGTATGTGCCTTTCTCAACCGGAACGGGGGAAATATTCTTCTTGGAGTAGCCGATGACGGCAGAATTACAGGAATTGATCAGGGAAACATTTCCCGAATAAAAAGAGATTTTGCCTCGACTTTGAACAATCGGGAAAAAATCAGCCCCCCGCCTTACCTGGCGTTGAATGAAATCGAGATAGGCGGTGTCACGATCCTGCAGGTCTTCGTTCCAGAAAGTTCGCAGGTGCATCACTGCGCAGGGCGAATTTTTGACCGCAACGAGGACGGGGATATCGATATCACGGGAAATACCCGGTCTGTGGCGGAGCTTTACATACGAAAACAAAACTCCTACTCGGAGAACCGTATTTACCCACATGCCGAACTCGCAGATCTCCGCGAAGACCTTATAGCCCGCGTCAGGAAAATAGCGGGAATCCAGCGAAAGGATCACCCCTGGACGCGCATGGATGATATGGAACTGTTAAAAAGTGCGCAACTGCATCAAGTGAACCTTGAAACGGGGAAAAGCGGTATTACCCTGGCGGGTATCCTTTTGCTCGGAAAGGACGAATCCATACTTTCCGCAGTTCCCCATCATCGGACTGATCTGATCCTGCGTATAAAAAATGTTGACCGTTACGATGACCGCGACGTTGTTCACACAAACCTGATCGACAGCTACGACAGGATTATGGCATTTATCGCAAAACATCTGCCTGACCCCTTCCATCTTGAACGTGACACGCGCGTTAGCCTGCGGGAGCTGATATTCAGGGAAATCGCATCAAACATCCTCATCCACAGAGAATATTCAAACCCCTTTCCCGCAAAGCTCATCATCGGAAAAGATGATGTACGCACAGAAAACAGCAATAAATCCCATGGATTCGGGCTGATTGACCCCAAGTCATTCTCTCCTTTCCCTAAAAACCCTGTAATTGCCCGGTTTTTCAGGGAAATAGGCCGTGCGGACGAACTTGGTTCCGGTGTGCGCAACCTTACAAAATACGGTGAAACATACGGAGGCAGAATGCCGGAACTAATGGAGGGGGATATCTTCAGAACCATTGTCTATCTGCCGACCGCGGACAAAAAGGATGTCACCACGGAAGTTACCATGGAAGTCACCACGGAAGTCGCCATGGAAGTTCTTTTCCTTTCCGCGTTTCACGGTGAAATGAGCAGGCGTGAACTTCAGGCCAGGCTAGGGCTGAAAAATGCTGAACACTTCCGGCAAAAATACATTGTCCCTGCACTGGAATCCGGACTGATTGAGATGACGATACCGGACAAACCGAAAAGCCGTCTTCAACAGTATCGCCTGACGGAAAAAGGCGGGGAAGAACTGGAAGAAATGCGCAAAAGACATCCTTTCGGGAGGTAGAGTCATGCACACATTCGCCCTTGCCGGCTGTGGCCGGATAAGCAAAAATCATGTAGATACACTTCTTGAGCTCGAAAAGGAAGGTCGGGCAAAGCTTGTTTCCTGCTGCGACCCCGTTCCGGAGCGTGCCTGCGCCGTGGCAGAAAGGACCGGCTGCCAGCCCTTCCCGTCCATGGAATCCATGCTCGAGGCAGTGAAATGCGACGTGGTCTCCATATGCACCCCATCGGGCCTTCACCCGGCTCATGTGGAGACCGCAGCACGGTACGGCCGCCATGCCCTCTCCGAAAAGCCTGCCGGCACCAGCCTCTCCTCCGTGGACCGGGCGATCAACGCCTGCGACGAAAAGGGAGTGAGGTACTTCGTCGTCAAGCAGAACCGGTTCAACAAGACCATCGCCCTGCTGCGCCGTGCCCTCGAGGCCGGACGCTTCGGCCGCCTCTACCTGCTGTCGTCCAACGTCTACTGGACCCGCCCCCAGGACTACTATGATCAGGCGAAGTGGCGGGGCACCTGGGAATTCGACGGAGGAGCCTTGAGCAACCAGGCATCCCACTACGTGGACATGATGCAGTGGATGGGCGGTGCGGTGGAATCCGTCCAGGCATTCAGCGCCACCCTCGCCCGAAGGATCGAGGCGGAGGACACCATCACAGTCAACCTTAAATACCGCAGCGGCGCCCTGGGAAGCATCAACGTCACCAACCTCACCTACCCCAAAAACCTCGAGGGCAGCATCACTCTCCTTGGAGAAAAAGGAACGGTGCGCATCGGCGGCGTGGCCCTCAACAAAATCGAGCAGTGGCAGTTCGACGCCCCTCACGAAATTGACGGGGAAGTGGATGATGCCAACACCAACCCATCGAGCGTCTACGGCTTCGGACATGTTCCCTTCTACCGCCACGTCCTGGACGTGCTGGACGGCAAAGCGGAACCCCTCCTTACGGGCCGGGAGGGAAGAAAGACTGTGGAAATCATCCAGGCGGCATATGAATCAGCAAGGACCGGGAGAGCGGTGCAGATCCTCGGAAGAAATTCTCTGTAACTTTTTGACAAAACGCATTTCGAGTAATTTTGTTTCTCGAAATGCGTTTTGTTTTTTGTCATCCCGAGTAGCAGATTTTCGCGACGGGGGAGAATGACATTTCCCCCTCCGGGAGCGCGATCCCTGTCCCGTTCCAGGGGTGACATTTTCACTTGCTTCGTAACACTAAAAAGGAAAAAAATTGAGCTGGTCCTGCTTTTGCCCTGTCATCCTGAGGGCTGTTCCACCGCCTGATCGCGTCCCCGGAGGGGGGGAATTTCGCTGTGACCCTTACCCCAGCCTGTCATCCTGACGACCGCAGGGAGGAAGGATCTTGCCTTGGTTATTGGGTTGCACAATTTCTGCTACCCGAACGAGTGACCCTCCCCCGGAATTGACGGACTTCCCTAAAGGCCCGACAATGAGATCAATCTCACTGGAGGTGCCCCACATGCGAAAGAGAGAAAGACACCGAAATTCGCATTCGCTCAGGAGGACAGAGCGGTATCCTTCGCGTTGCTCAGGACGACAGAAACAAAAAAGGGCCCCGTTAGGGGCCCCGACAATGTTGATTTACCTCTTCCTGAACAGCATCAGCAGCGGAGCTGAATATTACGTTCCAGTAGAGCCACTTGTCTCCATTTGCGGAGCCACCTGTGTCTGTTTTTAGAGCCGCTTATCTCCTCTTCCAGAGCCAGGCTTTTCCTGAACAGAGCCATCCATTTTGCCTTGGTGCGGCGAAGCCGTTTTTCCGGGGCTTCGCCGCCTGCATCGGCTCTAGTCCTTGTTTCCTGCCTTGCGTTTGAAACTTTTCCTCCATCTCATGGAGTCCTCGCCGTCAATCATGATTTCGTAGGCGTTGTGGACGATCCTGTCCAAAATAGCATCCGCCACCCTCCCGTCATCGATGTGTTCATGCCATCCGGCAGGGCCGCACTGGGAGATAAAAATCGTCGACGCGTTCTGGTGCCTGGCTTCGACTATCTCCAGCAGATCGAACGCTGCCGAGCCGCTCAGCGGCGTCAGCATCCATTCGTCCAGTATGAGAAGGGAGACTTTCCTCTTGTAATGGTTCAGCAGCTTTTTAATGGTTCCGTCCCCTCTGCCTATCGACAGGTCCGTGAGAAGCTCGGGGAGGCGTATGTACTTCACGGAGATATAATTCCGGCAAGCCGCGTTGCCTAGAGCACAACCAATGTAGGTTTTCCCTGCCCCGGTAGCACCTATGATCAGGACATCCCGGTGCTCCCGTATATACGAGCAGGTTGCAAGAGTGGAGAGAAGGTCTTTCTTCAATTTCCTGTCCGGGTGGTATTCGATGCCCTCCATGCAGGCATCGTTTATTTTCAGCCCGGCATTTGTCGCGAGACGGTTCATGAGTGAGTTCCGCCTCTTGGAGTATTCGGCCTCCACCAGCATCCCGAAGCGCTCTTCGAAGGAGAGGGCGCTCATGGACGGATTGGCCAGCTGCTGACGGAAGGCGTCTGCCATGGCGCGGAGCCTCATTTCGTGAAGCTTGTCCACGGTGGGTTCAGTCAGCATCCCGTCCACCCCCGTAGTATTCCGCGCCCCGGATGAAGCTGTGCCGGTCGTCCGCTTTCCTGGCAGGCCCGGCGGACGGAAGAACCTTGTCCTGCCCCGATTTGAGAATCGCCGAGATGTTCCTGCTTGTGGGACGGGGCGTGTAGGAAAGAGCCCTCGCACAGGCGTTTTCCAGGCGTTCGACGGAGTACTTGTCCGCCATCTTGAGGATCCCCATGCATGTCCGAAAACCCTGTTGTTCTACCTTGCATCCGGCAAGCACGCTTCGGATGACTCCTTCCGTGTTCGGCCCGATGCTTGAAGCCCAGGAGATAAAGCGCTCTCCGCTCCACTCGGCGCTTCGGCGGTGGCTTTCCGGCATGTGCTCGTGCACCGTCCGGTACTGTCCGGAAACACCGTTCACCCTGGGGTGGGAGCATATTCGGACCCCGTTGTAGAAGATCTCCACCATGCGGCTCGTGATGCGGACGTCCACCTTCTGCTTGATGTACTCGTGGCATACGCTGTAGAAATTCCCCTCCACCTGGACGTGGTAGTTGAAGGAGACGGTCGCCTGCTTCCACACGGCGATTTCGAAGGGTCTCGCCGGCAGGGGGAAAAGGAAATCCCGCTCTTCCTCCAGAAAGACGCTCCGTCTGCTTCCGGGGCGCTTCTGGAATGGACGCTCGTTCAATTCCTCCAGTTTTTCCCGGATCTCGCGGTTGAGTTCCGGCACAGAGAAAAATGTCCGGTCCCTGAGGGCCGCCATGATCCAGGTGGAGACATGGCCGACCGTTCCTTCCACGCTCGGCTTGTCCCTGGGCTGCCGTACTCTCGCCGGAAGTATGGCCGTTCCGTAGTACTCCGCCATTTCATGGTATGTCTTGTTGATGACCGGGGAATACCAGTCCGCCTTGTCCACTCCCGTCTTGAGGTTGTCCGGCACCACCATCCGGGGAACTCCGCCGAAGTGGGCGAAAGCGTTCGTGTGACCGAGTATCCAGCTCTCCATACCCACGTCCGTGAAGGCTTCCACATAGGCGTACTGGCTCGCCGGAAGCACCGCGACGAAGATGTATGCCGGGCTTTCTCCGCCGGTGACGGAGTCGCGAATCCTCATCTCTTTCCCAGCCCAGTCCACCTCCATGCGCTCTCCCGGTTTCCTCTCGATATGCATGGTCGCCTTGGAGACTACGGCGTACTTCCGGTAGAGCTTGCAGAACTGGCTGTACTGGTAGGGAATCTCGCCCCCATCCCGACACTTCCGGCAGTACTCGTCCCAAAGAAGGGTCATGGTCACCCCCGGCTTCGCCAGTTCACGGTGGATATACTCGCAGTCCGGCGTCCGGGACGACGTCTCCTTCTCCTTCTCGGGAAAGAGAAGTTTCCTCAAGTCCGCCTCTCCGACCTCCAGCGGAACGGGCCACTCCACCCCCAGTTTCACAGCCCGGGCCAAAACCTCGGACACGGTGTTGCGGGAGCACGAAACGCTGCCCGCGATGCTCCTCCCGCTCAGTCCGAGCGAGGCAAGCCGCAGAATTTCCCTGTACTGCGTCGTCATACGTTGTAACCTCCCTGATTCGAATTCGCACGCAATAATCCGTCATGCGTTCGAATTGTAGGGATAATGGCTCTCAGGGAGGAGAAGGACCGGCTCTCTCCAGGGAGATTCGCCGGCTCTATTTCAGGACACAAGTGGCTCTGCTTTTGGAGACAGGCGGCTCTTTCACAGTGCAATAATCAGAGCAGCCAGCAGAACCGCCCACGGGGAAACTGATCCAGCCGCGCACCCTTCCACATCTCCGACAGGCTCCTCGTACTGATACAGCGTCTTATAGAGGTTCAGCCGCCCTCCCGTGATGGTGAGGTTTTTCCCGACTTCGCCGGGTTTGAAACGGGAAGCCTTGCAAACACAGGATTGTGCATCGTTGGTGGGCACTACACAGCCCCTCTTTTCAATTCTGTGAAAAGAGGGGCTGTCGTTTGGCTTTCGAGAT
>NZ_SORI01000013.1 GCF_004366815.1 Aminivibrio pyruvatiphilus
TTAAAATGACGCTTTCGTATCCTGGAAGTTATGAACTCCGGAGCAGATGGAGCTCATGAGACGGAGTTTTGAAGGCCAGTCCGACAGGCTCCTAGGATGCGGTACGTCAGGTCCGGTTCCCGGGATGAGGGGAAGTTTCGTCCAAGGATGACCAGCTCGACTTCCCCGCTCCTGAGATCGGAGAGTATTTCCGTGGTGTTTCCCGAGGAAACGGACACGGAGACGGACGGAAAAGCGGCACGGAAATCGGCCAGGGCCGGGGGAAGGATGTAGTAGCCCGCGAAGGGTGAGACACCGGTCTCAAGCCTTCCCGAGCGCAGTGCCTGCATGTCCCTGAACCTGGCGGGGATCTCGTCGGCCTGGCGGAGAAGATCGGAGGCCAGGACATAGAGGGCCCTGCCCTCCGGGGTGAGGGATATGGTCCGTCCCTTTCGTTCGAAGAGGCGGATGCTATGGTCCTTTTCGAGAGAGGCCACGTGCTGGCTCACCGAGGGCTGGGAAAGGAAAAGCTTCTCGGCTGCCTGCCGGAAGGACCCCTCCTCTACCACGGCGCAGAAGATTCTCAGCTGATGGAGGTTCACAAAAAAACGCCTCCCCTGATTTGATATAGGAAATACTGATGGATTATATCATTATTTCTTTCTTGAAAATAATACTGTCTGGTGTATCTTGGTGATGTTGGAGAAGGGAGCGTTGAGTCATGGAAGGGAAACGGCAGGAAGATCTCATCCAGCTCTGCAGGGAACTCCTCCGCCGCCCCGCCGTTTCGGGCAGGGAGGGTGAGGTTGCCCGGTTCGCGGCCGACGTCATGACCGCTCTCGGCTATGACCGTGTGACCACCGACTCCTACGGCAACGTGGTGGGCACCATGGTGTTCTCCGGCGAAGGCGAGAGGGTTCTCCTCATTTCCCAGATGGATCACGTGGACGTGGGGGATGCCGCCGAGTGGTCAAAGTATCCCTACGGCGCCTTCATCGAGGATGACCGAATTTTCGGCAGGGCGGCCTCCGACCAGAAAGGATCCCTCTCCGCCATGATCATGGCGGGCGCTTTTCTCAGGTCCGACCTGGGCCGTTCGCTGAAAGGGCAGCTTTCCGTGGCCGCCGCCGTTCACCAGGAAACTTTCGAGAACGTGGCTTCCAGGGCGATCGCCGACACGGTGGATCCGACCTGCGTCCTTGTGGGGGAGGCGTCCTCCCTTCTGCTGGAACGGGGCCAGCGGGGAAGGGCGGAGATCCGCCTGGACACCTTCGGAAAAATGGCCCACTCCTCCCACCCTGAATACGGCGTCAATGCGGCCGACACCATGAACGCCCTTCTCGCCTTTCTGAAACAGCAATTTATCCCTCCCAGGGATCCTTTTCTCGGTGAGGGAATCCTCGTGCTCACCAGTCTCTATACATCCCCTGCCGGAGCCAGCGGCGCCGTTCCCGAAAAATGCACCGCCATCTTTGACCGGAGACTCCTCAGGGGGGAAACCCTCGAAGGAGCCGCCGGGGAACTGAGAACCCTCATCGCCCGCGCTGCGGAGCAGATTCCCGGCCTTCGGGCCAGGGTCTCCTTTCCGGTGATGGAGGACCGGTGCTACACCGGAGCCCCCATCCGTGGAAACCACTACGCCCCGGCCTGGGTCCTGCCGGAGGAGTCGGCCTTCCTGAAGGTTCTTTCAGATGCCCTGGCCGAAGCGGGACTTCCACACAGGGTCTCGGACAGACCCGGATTCGGCACCAACGGATGTCACTTCGCCGTGGAAAGGAATCTTCCCACGGTTATTTACGGTCCCTCCCGGAGGGAACTTGTCCACGGAGTGGACGAATATATTGAGATCCGGGAACTCCTTGAGGCCTGCCGCGGGTATTACACCATGGGCGGCCGGCTTCTTTCGGGACGGGGCGGCGTACAGGCCCCGGCGGCGGGAGTGACGGTTTCGGAAGGAGGAAGATAGGATGGGAAAACCGGTGGAGCTGCGGTGCGTCCTCTGCGGTGCGTCCTACGCACCGGGAGAGGTGGAGTACACCTGCCCGAAATGCGGGCTCGACGGAACCCTTGATGTGCTTTACGACTACGAAGAGGCGGCCAGAACACTGACGGCCGGGGCGCTGGCGGGGAGAGCCCCTTCCCTGTGGCGCTACGGAGAGATTCTTCCCGTGGAGGGGGAGGAGAATATCCCATCCCTCTCGGTGGGGTGGACTCCCTATTACGACTGTTCAGCTCTTGCCGAGGAGTACGGGGTCCGGGAGTTCTTCGTGAAGGACGACGGACGGAATCCCACGGGTTCTCTCAAGGACAGGGCAAGCGCCGTTGGCGTGGCCCGGGCTCTCGAGCTCGGGCAGAGGACCGTGGCGTGCGCTTCGACGGGAAACGCCGCGAGCTCTCTCTCGGGATTCGCGGCCGTAGGGAGGCTGAAGAGCTTTATCTTTGTCCCTGAAAAGGCTCCGGCAGCCAAGGTGACCCAGCTCCTCGTCTACGGGGCGACGGTAGTGCTGGTCAGGGGCGATTACGCCGACGCCTTCCGGCTGGCCACGGCGGCCATCGAAAAGTACGGATGGTACAACAGAAACTGCGCCATCAACCCTTACCTCGTGGAGGGGAAAAAGACCTGCGCCCTTGAAATCGGCGAGCAGAGCGGGTGGAATCCTCCCGACAGGATCTTTATCTCCGTGGGCGACGGCTGCTGTATCGGCGGACTGCACAAGGGCTTCAGCGACCTGATGAAGATGGGGTTCATCAGCAGGATGCCGAAAATTACGGGAGTCCAGGCGGAGGGGGCAAAGCCCATCCTCGATGCCTTTAAAAGCGGGGCGGAGCGGGTGATGTTCGGCCCTGCGGACACGGTTGCGGACAGCATTTCCGTCGGGGCGCCCAGGAACTGGGCAAAGGCCCTGCGGGCGGTTCGGGAAACCGAAGGGGACATGGTCGCCGTGTCGGACGCCGAAATTTTGTCCGCCATCCCCGAGCTTGCGAGAAAGACCGGTGTCTTCGGGGAACCCGCCGGGGCGGCAGCCTTCGCGGGATTCAGGAAGATGGCGGGGGAAGGCCGTCTCGGAAGAAAGGAACGGGTGGCCGTGGTGGTCACCGGCAACGGCCTGAAGGATATCGAGAGCGCACGGAAGTCAGCCGGCTCTCCCATAGTCTCGGAGCCTGATATCGACAGGTTCTCTGCACAACTTGAAAGGAGTGGGTTCCCGTGTTAGAGCAAGGCCAGGAATTTCTTCGCGACGCCGACCCTGAAATTTTCAGCGCCATCACCGACGAGCTCGAGAGGCAGAGGAACGGCATCGAACTCATAGCATCGGAAAATTTCGTCTCCCGGGCTGTCCTCGCCGCCATGGGGTCGGTTATGACCAACAAGTATGCGGAAGGGTACCCCCATGCCCGGTATTACGGCGGCTGCCACGTGGTGGACAGGGCGGAGGACCTCGCCAGGGACAGGGCGAAGGAGCTCTTCGGCTGCGACCACGTGAATGTCCAGCCCCATTCGGGGTCCCAGGCGAACATGGCCGTCTACTTCTCCGTTCTCCAGCCGGGCGACACCATCCTGGCCATGAACCTCGCCCACGGAGGGCATCTCACCCACGGCTCCCCGGTCAATTTCTCGGGCAAGCTCTACAACATAATCCCCTACGGGGTCGACAAGAACACCGAGAGGATCGACTTCGCCGAGGTGGAGCGCCTCGCCGTGGAACACAAGCCGAAGATGATCGTCTGCGGCGCCTCCGCCTATCCCCGGGAGATCGACGCCGAACAGTTCCGGGCCATCGCCGACAAGGTGGGCGCCCTGCTGTTCTTCGACATCGCCCATATTGCCGGCCTCATCGCGGCGAAATGCCACAAGGATCCCGTCCCCTTCTGCCATTTTCTCACGTCAACCACCCACAAGACCCTCAGGGGTCCCCGGGGCGGCATGATCATGTCCACCGCCGAATATGCCAAGGTCATCGACAAGAACATCTTCCCCGGCATGCAGGGCGGCCCGCTCATGCACGTTATCGCGGCGAAGGCCGTGGCCTTCAGGGAGGCCCTGCAGCCTTCCTTCAGGGAATACCAGAAAAAGGTGGTGGCCAACGCGAAAGCCCTCGCCGGGGAACTCCTGTCCCTCGACTATCATCTTGTCTCCGGGGGAACGGACAACCACCTGATTCTCGTGAACCTCACGACCAAGAGCGTGACGGGAAAGGCAGCGGAAGCAGCCCTCGACCGGGCGGGGATCACGGTGAACAAGAACGCCGTTCCCTTTGACACCCAGAGTCCCTTCGTCACCAGCGGCATCCGGGTCGGCACTCCGGCGGCCACCACCCGCGGCTTCGGCGAAGACGACATGAAGCTCATCGCCCGCTGGATCGACAGGGTCGTCCGGAACGTGGAGAACGAGAAGGAGATCGAGGCCGTCCGAGCGGAGGTTCTCGAGGCATGCGGCAATCACCCCCTGTATCCGGGGCTGGAATAAAGGAGAGCGCCATGAAATACGGAATCGACCTCACCATTCATGAAGAAGGACTGAAACACGCCGTCGAGGTGGCGAAGAAACGGAACATCGTCATCCCCACCTTCAAGCAGATGAAGGATCCTGAGACCCACACCCCCGCTGCCGTGAAGGAGAAGCTGAAGAAGACGGGGCTGTGGGACGTGGATTCGGCGAACCTCTTCAGGATCACCTGGAAAAACGAACCCGTGAAATCCGGCGGCCTCTTCGGAGGGGTGAACTATATTGAACTGCCTTCAGCCCTCACCGGTGTCGACGCCAGGATTGTCGCCATCGTGGGCAAGTGGTTTCCCACGGGAGCCCACAAGGTGGGAGCGAGCTTCGGCTGCCTGGCCCCCCGCCTGGTGACGGGACAGTTCGATCCCCTCCACCAGAAGGCCGTCTGGCCCTCCACGGGGAACTACTGCAGGGGAGGAGCCTACAACGCCCAGCTCCTGGGCTGCGAATCCATCGCCATCCTTCCCGAGGGAATGAGCCGGGAACGGTTCGACTGGCTCGAAACGGTGGCGGGGGAGATTATCGCCACCCCCGGAACGGAGAGCAACGTCAAGGAGATTTATGACAAGGTGTGGGAACTCCGGAACACCAGGGACAACATCGTCGTGTTCAACCAGTTCGATGAAATGGGCAACCACCTCTGGCACTACGAGGTGACGGGACACGCCATGGAAGAGGCCCTCCGCGAACTGATGAGGCCCGGAGACAGGTTCGCGGGAGTGACTGTCACGTCAGGTTCGGCAGGAACCACCGCCTGCGGAGATTATCTCAAGACAATTTTCCCCGGCAGCAAGGTGGCCGTGGGCGAGGCCCTTCAGTGCCCCACGCTGCTGGAGAACGGCTTCGGAGCTCACAGGATCGAAGGTATCGGCGACAAGCACGTTCCCTGGGTGCACAACGTGAAGAACACAGACATGGTAATGGCCATCGACGACGAGGACAGCATGGGCTTCATCCGGCTCTGCAACGAACCCGCAGGAAAGAAGTACCTCCGTTCCCTGGGGCTGAAGGATGAATTCATCGACCAGCTTCCCCTCATGGGCATCTCCGGTGCGGCCAATGTCATTATGGCCGCGAAGATGGCCAAATACTACGAACTGACGTCGAAGGACGTGATCCTCACCGTCTTCACCGATTCCATGGAGATGTACGGTTCCCGGCTGAAGGAGATGGAGGAGGAGCACGGTCCCTACACGGACATGGACGCCGCCGCAGACCACGCCCGCCATGTTCTCGGCGTCCGCACCGACGGTCTTCTCGAGCTGACCTACGCCGAGAGAAGGCGGGTGCACAATCTGAAGTACTACACCTGGGTGGAGCAGCAGGGCAAAACGTCGGAAGAGCTCAACGCCCAGTGGTATGACGCCGAGGAGTACTGGGGCGGCATCCACGCCACGGCGGACAAAATCGACGAAAGAATCGAAGAGTTCAACAGGCTGACGGGACTGCTGTAGCCCCCTCCCGCATGGAGGAATGTCTGGAGGTGATGTCAGTTCCCTGTTCCATAACGGCCCGGAGGCCGGACTATACGCACCGCAGCGGAAGAGATGAAATGGAGAGTTCAATGTCGAAAAGGAGGAGAACACAATGAAAAAGCTCGGAATACTGTTTCTCGCGATCTGCATCGTGGCGACCTCGGCGGCGGCCTTCGCGACCCCGAAGACCATCAAGCTGGCCCACCTGAACCCCCAGCAGCCCTTTGAAGTGGCCACCGCGTCCATGGCGGCCGTCTTCAAGAGCATGGTGGAAGCGGAGAGCAACGGCGCCCTGAAGGTGGATCTTTTCCCCGCCGGTCAGCTCGGCAGCGAACGGGAAACCATGGAGCAGGTGAAGCTTGGCGTGGTGCAGAGCTACATCGCCTCCGCCGGCGGCATGGCCGCTTTCTACCCCCTCTACAGCATCGTGGACATTCCTTTCGCCGTTCCCAACTACGACGTGGCATGGAAAGTCTATGACGGTCCCTTCGGCAAGCATCTCGCCTCCGAGATCGAGAGCAAGGCCGGCTTCAGGGTGCTCGGCTACGGCGAAGCGGGCGGTTTCTTCCAGCTCTCCAACAGCAAGCGCCCCATCAAAACCGTGGCCGACATGAAGGGGCTCAAGATGCGCACCATGACCCTTCCCTCCCACCAGAATCTCATGAAGGCCTACGGAGCCGCCGCCACCCCCGTGGCGTGGGCCGAGGTATACACAGCCCTGCAGACCGGCGTGGTGGACGGCCAGCATAACCCCATTCCCATTCTCCTGACAGGGAAACTTTTCGAGGTGCAGAAATATCTCACCATCACCAACCACCTCTACAGCTCCTACTGCTGGGTCATGAACAAGGACTTCTACGCCGGACTGAGCGAGAAGGAAAAGGCAATCGTGGACTCCGCCGCCCGGACGGCCATCGTGGCCGGCCGCGGCCTCAACAGGATCATAGAGTCCTCCGAGAAGGGCCTTCCCGCCCTTGCCGAGGCGGGCATGGAGATCAACACTCCCACCCCCGAGGCTCTCGAGGAATTCCGGAAGCTCGGCCGGGAATCCGCCATGGCCTTCATCAGGGAAACCTACAAGGATGAAGGCGTAGCCCTGGCCCAGATGTACCTTGACGCCATCGAAGCCGCCATGAAGGAGGAAAAGTAGGGCTCAGGCCCTGCTTTTCCTCCCCGGAGAGTTTCATGGTTACGAACGGTCTCGACGGGGCGAACGGGGAGGAAAGAGGTCTTTTCCTCCTCGCCAGGAAAGTGGGGAACGGACTGGAGAGGATGATAGAGATTCCTGTCTTCATCCTCTCCGTCCTCATGACCGGGATAGTTCTCCTCGGGGTTTTCTTCCGCTACGTGATCCACGCCCCCCTCGGGTGGTCGGAGGAGCTGTCCCGGTACCTCATGATCTGGATGTCCCTGCTTTCCGTGGCGCTCTGCGTCTGGCGCCACGAGCACGTGGGGGTGACCATGGCGATCAAAAAGTTTCCCCGGCTGATCGCCAAGGCACTGATATTTGTCTCCAACGGTTTGGTGATGTATTTCCTCTTCGTCCTCACATGGTACGGTTTCCGGATGGCCGAGGGGGGAAAGGTCCAGCTCTCCACGGCCCTCCATACGTCCATGGAGTGGTGGCTTATGGCGGTCCCCGCCAGCGCCCTTGTATGCATGATCATGCTGGCATGCAAGATGGTTCTTGATATCAGGAGAAAAAATCTCGATGAGATGCTCATGTCGGAGGACATAATCGACACAGTGAAACGGGAGGAAGGGCTCGACTTCGGCGATGTTCCCCTCAAGGAGGCGAAGCCGCGATGACAGGGTTCATTACCATCACCTTTATGATCCTTATCGCCGTGGGTATGCCCATCGGCTTCGTGCTCGGCGTCAGCGCCCTCGCCGCCATGCTGAAGATGGAGCTTCCCTCGGTGCTCCAGCTCGTACCCCAGCGGTATTTCGCCGGGGTGGACATGTTCACCCTCATGGCCATGCCCTTCTTCATCCTGGCAGGGGAAATCATGAACAAGACGGGTATCACTTCCCGTCTGGTCAAGTTTGCAAATGTGCTCGTCGGCCATCTTCGGGGCGGATTGGCGCACGCCAACATTCTTGCGTCGGTCTTCTTCGCGGGCATCACGGGGGCGGCAGTGAGCGACACCGCCGCCATCGGCTCCATGCTGATCCCCGCCATGGTGGACGAGGGGTACGACAAGGACTTCTCCGCAGCGGTCACCGCGTCGTCTTCCATCATCGGCCCCACCATACCGCCGTCGAACATCATGGTGATCTACGGGGCCTTCATGCAGGTCTCCATCGCCGGTCTTTTCCTGGCGGGAATAGTGCCGGGTCTGCTCGTGGCGGTGGCTCTCATGATCCTGACGGCCAGAATTTCGAAGAAAAGGGGCTACCCCGTGGGAGAGCGGAGAGCGACGTTCAGGGAAATCGCCGTCGCCTTCAGGGAAGCACTGGTGGCGCTCCTCATGCCCGCCATCATCCTCGGGGGCATCCTGTCCGGCATCTTCACGCCGACAGAGGCGGCGGCGGTGGCCGTGGCCTATTCCATGATTCTGGGGTTTTTCGTCTACAGGAACCTGACCCTGAGGGACATGTGGGCCATCTTCATGAAGATGGCCCGCACCACCGGAGTGGTCTTCCTCGTCATCGCGGCGGCGTCCATTCTCGGGTGGGTGCTCACCATAGAGCAGATTCCGGAGAAGGTGGCGGCCCTCATGCTCAGCGTGAGCACCAACAAGTGGGTGGTCATGGGCATGATCCTGCTGCTGCTCCTTTTCATCGGCATGTTCATGGACATCGCGGCTGCCCTCATCATCCTCGGGCCTATCCTGCACCCCCTGGCGGTGAAGATCGGCTTCCACCCCCTTCACTTCGGCATCATCATGGTGCTGGCGCTGAACATCGCCCTCATGACGCCTCCGGTGGGCGCATGCCTTTTCGTAGCCTGCGGCATCAGCAAACTGACCATCGAGCAGCTTAGCAGGGAAATCTTTCCCTTCATCCTGGTGGTGGTGGCGGTGCTGCTGCTGATCACCGTAGTGCCCGAGATTCCCCTCTTCCTTCCCAGGCTGATGGGGATGGTCCATTAACATCGGGAAATACGATCATTGTATGAAAGAAGGTATTCCATGATTCCCTTCGAGAAAGTACTAAGCAAGGCGGAAGAATACAGACCGAAAATATCCCGTTTTCTCCGGGACATGATTGCCCTTCCCAGCGAGAGCTGCGGGGAGAAGGAAGTGATTTGCCGGATCAAGGCGGAGATGGAGGCCTGCGGGTACGACCGGGTGGAGATCGACCCCATGGGCAACGTCCTGGGCTTCATCGGGACGGGAAAGCATCTCGTCGCCCTCGATGCCCATATCGATACCGTAGGCATCGGCGACCGGTCTCTCTGGCAGTATGACCCCTACGAAGGATACGAGGACGACGAGATCATCGTCGGCAGGGGAGCCAGCGACCAGGAGGGCGGCATGGCATCCATGGTCTACGGCGGGAAAATCATAAAGGACCTCGGCCTCCCCGGAGATTTCACCCTCATGGTGGTGGGATCGGTCCAGGAGGAGGACTGCGACGGCCTGTGCTGGCAGTACATCATCAACGAGGGCGGATACAGGCCGGAATTCGTGGTGCTCACCGAGCCCACGTCCTGCAACATCTACAGGGGGCACAGGGGGCGCATGGAGATCAGGGTGAGCGCGAAGGGCCTTTCCTGCCATGGCTCCGCCCCTGAACGGGGCGACAACGCCATCTACAAGATGGCTCCCATCCTGCAGGAGCTCCGGGCCCTTCATGAAAACCTCCATTACGATCCCTTCCTGGGCAAGGGAAGCCTGACAGTATCGGAAATTTTCTTCAGCTCTCCCTCGAGGTGCGCCGTGGCGGATGGGTGCTCCATATCCGTGGACCGGCGGCTGACCCACGGGGAGACCTGGGAAAAGGCCCTCCAGGAGATTCGGAACCTTCCGGCCGTCAAGGCCGCTGGGGCCGAAGTATCCATGTACACCTACGACCGGCCTTCCTGGACCGGGCTGGTCTATCCCACGGAGTGCTTCTTCCCCACGTGGGTGCTCGAGGAGGACCATGCAGCCTGCCGTACCCTCGTGGAGGGCTACCGGGAACTGTTCCGTTCGGAGCCCCTGGTGGACAAGTGGACCTTCTCCACGAACGGCGTGTCCATCATGGGACGATTCGGCATTCCCTGCGTCGGCTTCGGCCCGGGACACGAGGACCAGGCCCACGCCCCCAACGAACGGACATGGAAGGACGAACTGGTGAAGGCCGCCGCTCTCTATGCGGTGGTCCCGTCCATCTATACGGAAAAACACGCCCGCTAGAACGGGCATTCAAGGAGGAGAGAGAATCATGCAGACGATTTTCCGGGGGAAACATTTCATTACCCTCCAGGAGTGGACCAGGGAGGAAATTGACACCCTTCTCGACGTTTCCTACGACCTGAAGATGCAGTTCGCCCTTGACAGACCGACGAACTACCTACCCAACAAGACCGTGTTCCTCATGTTCTTCGAGCAGTCCACCAGGACCAGGAACTCCATGGAGGCGGGGATAACCCAGCTCGGCGGGCACGCCCACTTCCTGGACACAAGCAATATGCAGATCGCCCACGGCGAAGTCCCCAAGGACACTGCCGTCATCCTGTCCCGCATGGGCCACGCCATCGCGTGCCGGAACTGCTTCTGGAAGGAAGGCAACGCCTACCTCAGGGAGATGGCCAAGTGGTCTCCCGTGCCCATCATCAACATGCAGGACGACCTGTACCACCCCCTGCAGGGCATCGCCGACCTCATGACCATCCAGGAGAAGAGGGGAAAGAATACCCGAGGGCTCAAGGTCTCCGTCATCTGGGCCTACGCCACCACCCACAAGAAACCCATCTCCGTCCCTCTCACCCAGGCCCTGCTGTTCCCCAGGTACGGCATGGAGGTCACCCTGGCCTACCCGAAGGGCTACGAGATGCCCGACTGGGTCATCGAGCAGGCGAAGAAGAACGCCCTCGAGAATGGCGGAACCTTCCGGATAACCAACGACCAGGAAGAGGCTTACCGGAACGCCGACGTGGTCATCCCCAAGAACTGGGGCAACTGGGTGACGAACGAGAGCAAGGCCGTTATAGACAGCACCCTCGAGGCGAACAAGCACTGGAAGTGCACCGAGGAGCGCATGGCCCTCACCGACAGGCATTCCCTGTACATGCACGCCCTCCCCGCCGACAGGGTGAACGAAGTGGAAGACTCGGTCATCGACGGGCCTCACTCCGCCATCTACGATGAGGCGGAAAACAGGCTCCATACGGCAAAAGCCGTCATGGCCCTCACCATGGGCGGAAGGTAAAAAACGTTTTTCAGGAGGATGCCCGAAAACAGGGGCGTCCTCCTTTTTTCTTCATGCTATACTCCTGCTGAAATCATCATTATCGTCAAGGAGGGAGAAGGATGAAGCGGTTCGTTCTGCTTGCAGTGCTTGCGGCTATGGTGTCGGCGGGGATTTTCCACGGGGTGCCGGCTTTCGCGAAGGCCCCCGGGGATCATAAAATGGTGCTGATCCTCCCGGGACCGATCAACGACCAGAGCTGGAACGCCACGAACTACGCCGGGCTCCAGGCGGTGAACAAGACCCTCGGCACGAAGATGGAGTATGTGGAGAACGTCCAGGCGAGCGATTACGAGTCCACCTTCAGGAATTACGCTGAAAGGGGATACGACCTCATCATGGCGGCGGGCACCCAGTTTGACGAACCTGCCTCCAGGGTGGCTCCCAAGTACCCCAAAACCGTGTTCTGCGTGGTGAACGGCATGGCCGCCGCCGAGCCGAACGTCATGCCCATCCTCCCGAAGGAGTACGAGGCCAGCTTCCTCGCGGGAATCATCGCCGGGCACGTCACCAAATCCGGAAAGATAGGCATTGCGGGAGGATTCCCGAACAAGCTGATGATCCGCCTGCTGAACACCTATGAATGGGCCGCCAGGATCGGCCGGAGCGACCTCAAGGTCGCCAGGGCCTATGCCAACTCCTGGAGCGACGTAGCCCTGGGGAAGCAGATGGCGAGTTCCATGATCGACGGAGGGGCCGATGTCCTTTTCTTCTACGCGAACCAGGTGGGCCTCGGTGCCATCCAGGCGGCGAAGGAAAAAGGCGTGAAGTATATCGGCTTCGCCAGCGACCAGAACAACGCAGCCCCCGGAACAGTGGTGGCCAGCGTGTATTTTGATTTCGCCTCCATGTACACCTGGGCGGTGAAGAAATATCTTGACGGCACGCTGAAGCCCGTGGTCAATGAAGCCGGCATCGCCGAGGGCATCGTCAAGGTATCCTATGGCGGCGACATCGCCCCGGCAGTACGCGAAGTGGTGACGGCTGCCGAAGAAGCGGTGAAAAAGGGGCACGTCCTCTTCTTCCTCTCCGGTTACCCGGAGAAGCCCTGAGCCGGACCCAGGCTGAAACGCCGCAGCAGGGTCCGGGAAATTTCCCGGGCCCTGCGCACTCTGCAGGGGGGAGGTACATCATGGAATCCCCACACAATGAAGCCCTTTCCCTCCGCGGGATCACGAAAGTCTTTCCCGGGGTGCTTGCCAACGCTGGTGTGAACCTTTCCGCCCGCCGGGGGGAAATCCTGGCCATACTGGGTGAGAACGGCGCCGGCAAGTCCACCCTGATGAAGATACTGTACGGCATGTATCAGCCGGACAGCGGCGCAGTCTCCGTGAACGGCAGGGAGGTCAGGATCCGTTCTCCGAAGGATGCGCTGGCCCTCGGCATCGGGATGATCCACCAGCATTTTACCCTCGTTCCTGTCCATACTGTCTGGGAGAACGTGGTGCTCGGCCTTGACCCTTCTTCGGGGCGTCCCGCCGACCGGAAGGGCGCCGTCAGAGAGCTGGAGGCCCTGGGCAGGAAGTACGGTCTTGCAGTCGACCCCTGTGCCGTCGTTGCCGATCTTTCGGTGGGGATGCAGCAGAAGACGGAAATTCTGAAGGTTCTCTACCGCAGCGTCAGCATCCTGGTCCTGGACGAGCCCACCGCCGTCCTGACCCCGGGGGAGGCCGAGAACCTCTTCGGGTTTCTTCAGGAATTCCGGGCTGCGGGAAATACCGTCCTCTTCATCACCCACAAACTCGGGGAAGTAATGGAGATCGCCGACAGGATTGAAGTCCTGAGGGGCGGCAGAAACGCGGGATCCTTCCTGCGGGGTGAGGTGACCGAACGGGAGCTTGCAGCCCGTATGGTTGGAGGGGACATTCCCCCTGTCGGTGAGCCTCCGTCCCGGCCGACGGGCCGGGACGTCCTGGAAGTCCGGGATTTGTGGGTCAGAGGCAGCCGCGGGCACCATGCCGTCCGGGGCGTTTCCTTTGCCGTCAGGGCCGGGGAAATCTTCGGCGTCGCCGGAGTGAGCGGAAACGGACAGGAGGAGCTGGCCGACTGTGTTTGCGGCCTTGCCCGGCAGGAAAGGGGAGAGATCCTCCTCGACGGCCGGGTTCTTCCCCGGGAGGATCCGGGGGCTGTCTTCCGCGCCGGAGTGGGGTACATTCCCGCCGACAGGCACAGGGAAGGCCTGGTGCTCGACATGACAGTGGAAGAAAACCTCGTGCTGAAAAACCTGCCCGCCTATTCCCGGAAGGGCTTTCTCCGGGAAGGCGCCATTCGGGAAAATGCTGAACGGCGTATCGCCGACTACGGTATCCGGCCGCCCCTTCCGGGCAGCCGGACGGCCTCCCTGTCGGGAGGCAACCAGCAGAAAGTGGTGGCTGCACGGGAGATCGAGGCGGGACGGAAATGCATCGTGGCCGTGCAGCCGACCAGGGGGCTTGACCTGGGTGCCGCAGCCCACGTTCACCGGATGCTCGCAGGTGCCCGGAGCGAAGGCAGGGCCGTTTTTCTGGTGTCAACAGAACTTTCAGAAATTATGAGCCTTTCCGATACAGTCGCCGTCATGACCGGCGGCGAAATTCTCGGAATTTTTCCAAGGGAGAGCGCCGACCTTCGGATGATCGGAATGCTCATGGCCGGCAGAAAGGGGGAACCGGAGTGATGGCGGAAAACCGCAGGGAAAATCCACTATTTGACGCAATCACCGATCCCGACGGCGTTCTTTCATCCCTCTTCTTCCCCGCCATGTCCGTTTTCCTCGGCCTCGCTTCCGCCGGCGTTCTCATGCCGTTCCTCGGGCACAGCCCGGCGGCGGTGTACCGGGACCTGTTTTCCTTCGCCTTCCGGGACATCTACAATATCGCCGACATTTTCGCCAAGGCGTCTCCCCTGATCCTGACGGGCCTGGCGTTTGCCTTCGCTTTCCGGGCGGGCCTGTTCAACATCGGAGCCCAGGGCCAGTTCTACCTCGGCGCCGTCGCCTCGGCGGCCTGCGCCCTTTCCTTTCCGTACCTGCCGTCATGGGTGCTTCTTCCTCTCTGCGCCGCCGCGTCCATGGCGGCAGGAGGACTGTGGGGGGGCATGACGGGCTTCTTCAAGGCAAGGTTCAATGCCAACGAATTTCTCGTCAGCATGATGTCCACCTACGTGGCGGTGGCGATAATGGATTTCCTTGTCAGGAGCCCCCTGAGGGAAGCCAAGGGGGAATACCCCCAGACGGACGTCCTGGCCGAGGCGGCCTGGATTCCATCCTTTCTGCCCGGCACAAGGTTCCACTGGGGATTCTTCCTTGCCCTTGCCGCCGCCGGGGCGGCATGGGTTCTTCTCTGGAAAACGACCCTGGGCTTCCGGATGAGGGCGGTGGGGAAAAACAGGGCCGCTGCCCGGTTCGCAGGCATCAGGGAAAAGAGCGTTTTTGTCTCCGTATTCCTCGTCAGCGGCGCCTTCGCCGGACTGGCGGGCTTCCTCGAGGTGAACGGAGTCCAGCACATGGTCGTCCAGGGCTTCAACCCGCTGCTGGGCGCGGAGGGCATCGGCATCGCCGTCCTCGGCAGCGCCCATCCTCTCGGCGTGGTGCTGTCAGCCCTTCTTTTCGGGGCCCTCAAGGTGGGGGGCCTGCTGGTCACCCAGACGTCCTCCGTCCCGTCGAGCATCATCGCCATCCTCGAAGGATTCGTCATGCTCTACGTGATCCTTTCCTTCTATTTCCGGCACAGGCTGAGGCGTTCAAGGTCCCGCCGACGGACGGCCGCGGGAGGTGAAGCGCCGTGATTCTCGAGGGGCTTCTCGCCCGGGCGGTTCAGATGAGCACCCCCCTTCTCCTCGGGTCGCTCGGGGAAGTGATCGTCGAGCGGACGGGCGTCATGAACATGGCCATCGAAGGTATTTTCCTCCTCGGCGCGTGGGCGGGGTTCACCGGGGCCTACATCACGGGCAGTCTCGCCGCCGGCTTCCTGTGCGCCATGGCTGCAGGCGTTGCCGTCGGCGCCCTCTACGGCTGGATCACCGTCTGCCTGAAACAGCACCAGATCGTGACGGGGGTGGCCATCAACATCCTGGCTGCCGGAATCGGCATCTTCTTCTACAGGGTGCTCTTCGGCGTTCCCCTTCTCCCTCTCACGGTGGAACCTCTCCGTCCCCTGGCCGTCCCGTTCCTGTCGGACATCCCGGTTATCGGCCCGGCACTCTTCAGGCAGAACATTCTCACCTACCTGGCCTGGGGAGCCATGCCCCTGGGGTGGTGGGTACTCTTCCGGACCAGGACCGGGCTGGTTCTCAGGTCAACGGGGGCCAACCCTGAGGCCGTCGATGCGGCAGGCATCTCCGTGGAGCGGGTCCGGTTCGGCGCCGTTCTCGCGGCAGGCGCCCTCAGCGGGCTGGCCGGGGCGTTTTACTCCATAGGCTATCTCGGCCTTTTTTCCAATGACATGATCGGAGGACGGGGATGGATCGCCTTCGCCCTCTGTTTTCTCGGGAACTGGAATCCCCTGGGGGCTCTCCTCGGAGCGGTGGTCTTCGGCATCGCTGACGCGGCGGCCATCACCCTGCAGACATCGGGTATCCGGATGGTTCCCAACGAGTTTCTCATAGCCCTTCCCTATATGCTCACCATTGCGGCCACCCTGGCCAGGAAGCGGTTCAACGTTCCGGCCTCGCTGGGAACGGCCTATATCAAGGAGGAAAAATGACGGGAGGAGAGCCGGATGTATGACCTGGTAATCAGGGGCGGGACGGTGGTGACACCGGAGACCGTTCTCACCACCGACATAGGGATTTTCGGAGAAAAGATCGCCGCCCTCGGCGACGGACTTGAGGGAAAGGCCGAGGTGGACGCGTCGGGCAAGCTGGTCCTTCCGGGAGCCATCGACCCCCATGTGCATTTTTCCCTTCCCGTGGGAGGCACCGTGTCGAGCGACGATTTCTATTCCGGTTCCGTGGCGGCGGCCTGCGGTGGAGTGACTACCGTGATCGATTTCACCGTGGGGGCTCCCGAACGGACCATGGCCGATGACCTGCGGAATCGCCTCGAGGACGCCCGCCCCTCGGTGGTGGATTATTCCTTCCACGGGGAGGTGGTGGGCTGGCGGCCCGGCCGGACCGCCGAAATATCCGACGCCATGGCCAGGGGGATAAAAAGTTTCAAGTTCTTCACCGCCTACGGAGCCTCGGGAAGGAGAACCGACACGGGGCCCCTCTACCACGCCTTCCGGGCCATAGCCGAAGGGGACGGTGTGGCCGTGGTCCACGCCGAGGACGACAGCATGATCGAGGCTTCCGCGGCCCTTCTCTCCAAGGAGGAGTGGGGCCGCATGGGAACTGTGGCGGAAGTCCGGTCCGACCTCTGCGAAGCCTCGGCGGTGAATACCGTGGGATGGATCGCCGCGAAGGCAGGCGTGCGGTGCCACATCGTTCATCTCAGCTCCGCCCTCGGCCTCGGGGAAGTGGAGGAGGCCCGGAAGAAGGGAGCCCTCATGACGGCGGAGACCTGCCCCCAGTACCTGCTGCTCACGTCCGGCGTCTACGGAGGGCCCCAGGGGCACCTCTTTTCCGCCACGCCCGCCCTGCGGACCCGGAATGACAATGAAGCGCTCTGGCGCGCCCTCGGTTCCGGTGCGGTGGATTTCGCCGCCACGGATCACTGCCCCTTCACCCGGACCCAGAAGGAATGGAAGGGGGCTTTCGACCGGCTGCCCGGAGGGCTGCCCGGGGTGGAGACACTCCTGCCACTGCTGTATTCGGAGGGCGTGCTCAGAGGAAAGCTCTCCCTGTGCTCCCTTGCCCGGGTGACCTCGGAACAGGCGGCGAAGCTCTACGGCCTCTATCCAAAGAAAGGCTGCCTCTTTCCCGGCTCCGACGGAGACCTGGTCATCTTCGACCCCGAGGACGCCTGGACCATCCGGGCGGGGGCCCTGAGAATGAACGTGGACTTTTCCCCCTATGAGGGTCTTGAAGTCAGGGGAAAGGTGTGGCAGACCATCTCCAGGGGCGAGATCATCTATGCCGACGGGCGGTTTCTCGGCAGGAGGGGGAGGGGAAAGTTTCTTCCGAGATGACGTGAAACTCTTCCAATGAAACGGAATGAGGCTGAATCTGCAGGCGCCGGAGAAATTCTCCCCTGCCTGCGGGGGCAGGAACAAACGCAATTGATATTTATTTTCCGGTGGAGTAATGTATATTGTGAGAATTTCCCGAAGGGAAACAGACGAAGGAGGAACCACCATGAAAGTACCGAGCGATATAGAGATAGCGCAGAGCGCGGAGCTCAGGCCCATAGTGGGAATCGCCGAAAAACTCGGCATAGGAGAGGACGACCTTGAACTCTACGGCAGATACAAGGCGAAGATCTCCCCGGCGGTGTGGGAGCGGGTGAAGAACAACCCCGACGGAAAGCTCATTCTCGTCACCGCCATCACCCCCACCCCGGCAGGGGAGGGAAAGACCACCACCACGGTGGGACTCTCCCAGGCCCTTGCGAAGCTCGGCCAGAAGGTGAGCTTCGCCATCCGCGAACCGTCCCTCGGCCCCAGCTTCGGCGTCAAGGGCGGGGCTGCCGGAGGCGGGTACAGCCAGGTTATTCCCATGGAGGACATCAACCTCCACTTCACCGGCGACCTCCATGCCATCACCACGGCCCACAACCTCATCGCCGCCATGATCGACAACTCGCTCCAGCAGGGCAACGAGCTCAACCTCGACCCCCGGAGGATCGTGTGGAGACGGGTGATGGACCTGAACGAGCGGGCCCTGAGGAGCATCATCCTGGGTCTCGGCGGAAAGGCCAACGGCGTACCCCGGGAGAGCGGCTTCGACATCACCGTGGCATCGGAGATCATGGCCATTCTCTGCCTCTCCACTGACCTCATGGACCTGAAGGAAAGAATACGGAAGATCGTCATCGGCTACACCTATGACGGCAAGGCCGTCACAGCGGGAGATATCGGCGCGGCCGGCTCCGCTGCCGTCCTCCTCAAGGATGCCGTCAAGCCCAATCTCGTCCAGACCCTGGAAGGTGTTCCCGCCTTCATCCACGGCGGTCCCTTCGCCAACATCGCCCACGGCTGCAACTCCCTCCAGGCGACCCGTCTCGGCCTGAAGCTCTCCGACTATTTCGTCACCGAGGCGGGCTTCGGCGCCGACCTCGGCGCGGAAAAGTTCCTGGACATCAAGTGCCGCCTCGGCGGCCTCACCCCTTCGGCGGTGGTGATCGTCGCCACGGTGCGGGCCCTGAAGATGCACGGGGGAAGAAAAAAGACGGAACTCGCCCAGGAGGACCTTGCGGCCCTGGAAAAGGGCATGACCAACCTGGAGAAGCATATCGAGAATATCGCCTCCTTCGGTCTGCCCGCCGTGGTGGCCATCAACCGGTTCCCCACGGACACCGAGGCTGAACTTGCCCTCGTGGAAGAAAAGTGCTCCCGTCTCGGTGCCTCCGTGGCCCTCTCCGAAGTGTGGGAGAAGGGAGGAGACGGCGGGCTTGACCTCGGCAGAAAGGTTATGGAGGCCTGCGAAAGGCGGTCATCGTTCCGCTTCCTCTACGAAGCGTCCCTCAGCCCGAAGGAGAAGATCGGGAAAATCGCCCGGGAAATCTACGGCGCCGCCGGAGTGACCTACACGGACCAGGCGGAGAAGGACCTCGCCCAGATCCATGAGCTCGGCAAGGACGGCCTTCTGGTCTGCATGGCCAAAACCCAGTATTCACTTTCCGACGATCCGGCCCTCCTCGGCCGTCCCGAAGGCTTCACGGTGACGGTGCGGGAAGTCCGCCTGTCGGCGGGAGCGGGTTTCCTGGTCGCCATCACCGGGTCGGTGATGACCATGCCCGGACTGCCGAAAAAGCCGGCAGCCCTTTCCATCGACATCGACGAAAAGGGCCGCATCACCGGCCTCTTTTAGGGGAGGATGCCATGACCGCCAGGATCCTCGACGGTAAGAAGCTTTCGGCCGAAATACGGGCCTCCGTAAAGGAAGAGACCGCCTTTCTCCGGGAAAAGGGCATCGTTCCCGGTCTCGCGGTGGTTCTCGTGGGGGATGACCCGGCGTCGAAGGTCTATGTCGGGCAGAAGGAAAAGGGGTGCCTGGAGGCGGGGTTCGCGTCCTTCCTCCACAGGCTGCCTGACTCCACCACCCAGGAGGAGCTGCTCGACCTCATCGGCAGGCTGAACGGAGATGCTTCGGTCCACGGAATCCTCGTCCAGCTCCCCCTGCCGCGGCAGATCGATCCCGACACCGTCCTCGCGGCCATCCGGCCGGAAAAGGACGTGGACGGCTTCCACCCCGTGAACGTCGGGCGCCTCGTGGCGGGACTCCCGGCCTGCGAACCCTGCACCCCCAAGGGGATACTCCGCCTTCTCAAAAGCACGGGGATCCCCCTGGCGGGGAAGGAAGCCGTGGTCATAGGGAGAAGCAACATCGTGGGCAAGCCCGTGGCTCTCATGCTCCTGGCGGAGAGCGCCACGGTGACTGTCTGCCACAGCAGGACGAAGGATCTCGCGGAGCATGTCCGAAGGGCGGATATACTCGTCGCGGCCATCGGGAAGCCCCGGTTCGTCACCGCGGACATGGTGAAGGAAGGGGCCGTGGTGGTGGACGTGGGGATCAACAGGCTCGAGGAAGGCCTTGTGGGAGACGTGGATTTCGGTCCCGTCTCGGAGAAGGCGGCGTGGATAACCCCCGTTCCGGGCGGGGTCGGACCCATGACCATCGCCATGCTCCTGGAGAACACCCTGGAGCAGGCAAAAAAAGCCTGAAGCGCCTGAAAGAGCGGAAAATATGTACTTCGGCCGTCCTCCCGGCGTTTCGCCGGGGGGACGGCGTTTCTCAAAGGCCGTTCTCTGTGGTATAAAGAAACGGAACGCCCCCCTGTCCGGCGCATCTTCGTCCGGGCGGGCGGACCAACTCCACGAGGAGGAAGATTGTTCATGACCCTTCTGAAAGACAGGAGCCTTGAGGATTTTTCGGGAGAGCTTGCGGCCGCTTCGGCGGCGCCGGGAGGCGGCAGCGCCGCCGCCCTTTCGGGAGCCCTCGGCGCGGCCCTTGTTTCCATGGTGTGCCGGCTCACTCTCGGCAAAAAGGAGTACGAGGAGTACGAGGAGGAGCTGAAGGAGGTTCTTGCCCTCTCCGAAGACCTGAGAAAGAACCTGGTGAACGCTGTGGACGTGGATGCCGCGGCCTACGGCATGGTAATGGAGGCCTTCGCCCTTCCCAGGCAGACCGACGAAGAGAAGGTGGTCCGGAGGGAGGCCATTCAGAAGGCGTTCCGGGAAGCCTGCGAATCGCCGAGAAAAACATCCCTCTGGTGCCTCGATGTGCTTCGGCTCTGTGCCCGCGTGTCGGGGAAGGTGAACGTCAACGCGGCCAGCGATCTCGGCGTGGGGGCCAACCAGGCCCTGGCAGGGCTTGAGGGAGCCGCCATGAACGTGCTGATCAACCTTCCGTCCATCAAGGACGAGGAGTACACGGACCACCTCCGTGAAGAGGTCGAGGAGACCGAGGAGGAAGGGCGGATTCTCAAGGCCGGGGTACTCAGGGAGGTCCTGGCCTATATCGGGGGAGCCGACTGAACCCGGGTCTTCCCTGTGCCCGAAAAAACGCTCCAGGACGATTCCCCTGTCTCCGGCGGAAAGGTTCCTGACCTTTCCGGACACGATTTTCAAGAGGTGCGAAATGAAGACCGTTACGGTTGGCATCATAGGCGCCGGCTTTGCGTCGAAATTTCACTGCCGGTCCTTTTCCAGGGTGGCGGGCATAGATGTCCGTCTGAAGTCCGTCGCGGATGTGGATGCCGGGAAGGCTTCCGCCCTTGCCGGGGAGTTCGGGCTGGAGGAATGCCACGGCGATTACCGGGTCCTCCTGGACGACCCGGAGATTGACGTCATAGACATCTGCACCCCGCCTTTCCTGCACCCGGGCATGACTCTGGAGGCCCTCGCGGCAGGAAAGCACGTTATCTGCGAAAAGCCCCTGACCGGCTATTTCGGCGTCCCGGGCGACGGGACGCCCATCGGGGACAGGGTGCCCAAATCGGTTATGTACGAAAAGGTTCTCGAGGATATCCGGAACCTTGAAAGGGCCGTGGCAGGAAGCGACAGGCTCTTCATGTACGCCGAGAATTATGTTTATTCGCCGAATATCCTGAAGGCCGCCGAAATAATCAGAGCCCGGAAGAGCAGGATCCTCTTCATGAAGGGAGAGGAAAGCCTCAAAGGTTCCACGTCCCCGGTGGCCGGGCGGTGGGACAGAACGGGCGGAGGTTCCCTCATCCGGGTGGGGTGCCACCCCATCGGGGGGATCCTCTGGCTCAAGAGGGAAGAGGCCCGGGCGAGGCAAACGTCCATCGGCATCCGGAGCGTCCTGTGCGACACGGCCCGCATGACGCCCTCCCTGAGCGATCATGAGCGGCGCCATATCAGTGTCCGTCCTGAGGACGTGGAGGACTTCGCCTCCCTTGTCCTCACGTTCACCGACGGCACCAGGGCGGTGGTGATAGCGGGAGACACCATGCTGGGCGGCACGAGGAACTACGTGGAGGTCTACGCCAACGACGCGGTGATGCTCTGCATGATCACCCCTTCTGACAATCTCAGCACCTACATGCTTGACGAGGAGGGAATGGACGGAGTCTATATCTCGGAGATGCTTCCGGCAAAGACGGGCTGGCAGAAGCCCTTCGTCGCCGAAGAGCACCTGAGGGGATACGTGGTCCAGTTCCAGGATTTCATGGAGTGCGCCGCCACGGGCAGGAAGCCTCTGTCCGACTTGGAGATTGCCTGTGACGTGGCCAGGGTGATCTACGGGGCCTATCTCTCGGCAGAGCAGGGTAAAAGGGTCGATTTCTGAAGACGTAGGCAGCTCTTCAGTCTCTGAAAAGAAAACGCGGCAGGCACCCCCCCGGGGGGTGCCTGCCGCATATGGCCGCAAGGGTCAGCCCTGTTTCTTCGCCGCGGTCAGCGGAACAAGTTCTGCGCAGGTCCCCGCTTTCAGGACTGCGCTGTCGGCGTGTCCCACCCAGTCCCTGAGCTGCCCGGCCAGGGCGATGATGTGGCCGAGATCGATGCCTGTCTCTATTCCCATCTCGTGGAACATGTGGATCATGTCCTCCGAGGCGATGTTCCCGGAAGCCCCCGGTGCGTAGGGACAGCCCCCGAGGCCGGCGAGAGAGCCGTCGAAGCGAACGACCCCGGCCTGCATTCCCGCGACGATGTTTGCCAGGGCCATGCCCCTGGTGTTGTGGAAGTGAAGAAACCAGCGCACGGCAGGAAACTCCTTGATCATCATGGAGGAGAGGTCGAAGACCTGGCGGGGATTGGCCATGCCGGTGGTATCGGACAGGGAAAGCTCGGTCAGTCCCAGGTCGTGCATCCGGCCGGCGATTTCCCTTATCTGTGACGGCGGCACCTTCCCTTCGAAGGGACAGCCGAAGGCGGTGGACACAGCCCCGGAAACCTCCATTCCGTGTGCCGCTGCGAAGGCGGCGCATTCTTTGAATCCTTCGATGAGCTCCCGGGGCGTCTTGTTCAGGTTCGCCTTCGCGTGGGATTCGCTGGCGGAGACGGTGAGCTTCACCTTGGTGATCCCCGAGGCCATGGCGCGCTCCACTCCCTTGAGGTTTGCCACGAGGGCCCGGTATTCCACCCCTTCGACACGGCGGAATGTCCGGGCCACCTCGTCGGTATCGGCCATCTGCGGGACCGCCTTGGGGTGCACGAAGGAGCCTACCTCCACGATTTTCACCCCTGCATCAGCCACGCCCTCGATGAGGGCGATTTTCCTTTCCACGGCAAGGGTGGAAGGTTCGTTCTGCAGGCCGTCCCTGGGGCCGACCTCGCAGAAGATGACCTTTTCAGGCCACTGTACGGACATGTTGTTCATCCTCCTCGCGAAGCAGAATGGCGCTGCTTTTCAAGCAAACATTACCCAAGAATGGGGTTTCTGTCAAACGGCATTGTGTTCCGCCAGACGAAAATGCGCGCCGGAGTAACGGGTCGGCGGAGGAAAGGAAAAATCAGCTTGACAAACGGAAGCAGTCTTTTTATTGTATAATCATTTCTTAGAGGCGGATTGAGTTTCCGTCAAACGGAAAATTGGGAGGTTTTCATGAGACCACAGCCGGAAAAGCCCATTGAGGCAAGAGGAAAGGTTCTTGGAGGCCCCAGGCCTCTCGTCTGCGTCCCCCTCGTCGGAAAGACCCGGGGGGAGATCCTGGCCGAAGCGGAAAATATCCCCGCCATAGCCCCCGATATTATCGAGCTCCGGGTTGATTCCTGGGAGTTCGTGGAAGAAACGGCCGCCTCCGTATCCATGGTCCGGGACGTCCGGAACTCTGTGGGGGACATCCCCGTGATTCTTACCTGCCGGGGCCACTGGGAGGGCGGTTTCAAAAAAGTGTCCGATGAGGCGAAATTCGCCCTCTACCGGGAGGCCGCTGCCGGTGCACTGGTTGATTTTCTCGACGTGGAGCTTGCCTACGGCGACGAAAAGATCAGGGAAACCCTCCGGATGCTTGAACAGACCTCCGTTTCTCTTATCGTCTCATTCCATGATTTTGAAAAAACCCCTTCGAAGGAAGTCCTTTTCTCCACCCTTGCCGCCCAGATCCGGGCGGGGGCCCACGTGGCCAAGCTCGCCGCCATGCCCCGGAGCGAGGAGGATGTCCTCGCCCTTCTTTCCGCTACCCTTATGATCCGCCGGGAATACCCCGACATCCCCCTCATCACCATGTCCATGGGCGGCATCGGCGCAGTGAGCAGGGTGACCGGCGGGCTGTTCGGCTCGGACCTCACCTTCGCGGTGGGCAGCAAAGCGTCGGCCCCCGGCCAGATACCTGTGGCGGCCCTGAAACAGTGCCTGTCCGTTCTCCATCCCCGGGAGAGTTAGACTGCACCGAAAAAAGAATGGAGGCTCGAAAAATGAAAAAAGACCTTGTGGCGTTCCAGCTCGTGAAGTTTCTCGAGGCCCGCGGTGTGGAGAAGATCTTCGGCCTGTGCGGCCACACCGTCATCGGTTTTCTTGACGCGCTCAAAGAAAGCGCCATCCATTTTGTCTCCGTCCGGCATGAGCAGATAGCCGCCCATGCGGCTGACGGCTATTCAAGGGGTAAGGGATGCCGGGTTCCCGGCGTTCTCCTCACCCACCTCGGCCCCGGCCTCGCCAACGCCACCACGGGTGTGGCGGAGGCCTCCCTGAACTCCATCCCCATGGTGGTCATCGCAGGCGACGTCCCGAGCTGCTACTTCGGCCGCCACCCCCACCAGGAGGTGAACCTCCACGCCGACGCCAGCCAGTACGAGATTTTCCGCCCCTTCGTGAAGCGGGCCTGGCGGGTCGACAGGCCCGAGCTTCTTCCCGAGGTTATGGACAAGGCCTTCCGCCTGGCGGTAACAGGCCGTCCCGGCCCGGTGCTCGTGTCCATCCCCATGGACATTTTCTCCATGGAGCTTGACACCCGGTTCTTCGACATGAGGATCGACAACAACCCCCTTCTTCCCAAACCCGGTCTGGATGAAAAGACGGCGGAGGAAATCGCTGTCATGCTGGCCGAAGCGAAGCACCCGATCCTCTATCCCGGCGGCGGCGTCATCTCCTCCGGCGCTTCGGAGGCCCTCACCGCCCTGGCGACCCACCTGGAAATCCCCGTGCTCTACACGCTTATGGGCAAAGGGGCCATTCCGGACGATCACCCCCTTGCCGTGGGCATGACCGGGTTCTGGGGAACCGACTTCAACAATAAGACCGCCATGAAGGCCGACGTGATGATGGCTGTGGGGACCAGGCTTTCCGAGGCCGACTGCAGCTCCTGGTACTTCGGCGAGACCTTCGACATTCCTCCCACCAGGCTCATCCACATCGACATCAACCAGGAGGAAATAGGACGGAACTTCAAGACGGCCATCGGCGCCGTCTGCGACGCGAAAATGGCCCTCGGCGCCATTCTGGCGGCGGCGAAGAGGCTCTATCCTCACGGAGTGAAACGGCCCGAAACGGTGAAGGAAATCGCCGAAACCAAGGCCGCCTATTTCGCGAGCATCGCGGAGGCGCAGAAGTCGGACCAGTTTCCCATGCGCCCCGAGCGGATTCTCGCCGACCTCCGGGAAGTTCTCCCCCGGGACGGTTTCGTCGTCGCAGACGTGGGCTGGAACAAGAACGGCGTGGGGCAGCAGTTCCCCATCTACGAGCCGGGGACCTTCGTCGCTCCCGGGGGGCTGGCCACTATGGGCTACGGTCCTTCCGCCGCCCTGGGCGTGAAGGTAGCCTGCCCCGACAAAAAGGTGGTCGCCCTCATCGGAGACGGCGGCATGGGCGCCAACGTCTCGCCCTTTGCCACGGCCGCGGTGGAGGATATCGCGGTGGTGTGGGTGGTGATGAACAACTGCGCCTTCGGCACCATCGCCGGCCTCGAGAACCAGCATTACCAGCACCAGTTCGGAACTCTCTTCGAGAAGGACGGCAAGCCCTACAGCCCTGACTTCGCCGCCATCGGCGAAGCATACGGGATCAAGGGATATACCGTGAAGAGCGCTTCCGAATTCAGGCCGGTCCTCGAGGAGGCCCTCGCCCTGAACAGGCCCTGCGTCATCGACGTCCGGATGGAGAACGCCCCGGTGATCACGGAAGGATGCTGGAACATCAACGACATCTTCAGGAAGCGGGGAGAGGAAAAGCCCTGGAGAGTTTGGGCCTGGGAAGAGATCGAACCCTGGAGGATGGAAAAGTAGCTCTCCTTTCCGGGAGCTTACAAAGAAAAGGAGATGGAAATGCATGGCGAAAAGGGAATTGACGGCTGAACAGAGGAATGCCCTGGAAAAGATCTTCGAAAGGGCCCGGGCCGCGGAAAAAATAATCGAGAACTACGACCAGGAGCGGGTGGACCGCATGTGCCGCTGTGTGGCCTGGGCCGCCGGCAACCCCAGGGACTTTGACAGGCTCTGCAAGATGGGCGTGGAGGAGAGCGGGGCCGGCGACTGGAGCGGCCGGTTCGGAAAGCGCCACAAGATCCTCGGCGTTCTGAGGGATGCTCTCAGGCAGAAAAGCGTCGGCGTAATCGAGGTTCTCCCCGAGAAGGGGCTTGTCCGGTACGGCAAGCCTGCGGGGGTCATTTCATCCCTGATCCCCATGACCAATCCCGAGCTCACCCCCATCGTCACGGCCATCTATGCCCTCAAGGCCAGGGACGTGGTGGTCTTCTCGCCTCATCCCAAGACGAAAAAGACCACCTTCGAGGTGGTGGAGAAGATGCGCCAGGGGCTCCGGTCCATCGGCGAGCCCGAAGATTTCCTCCAGTGCATTTCGGAGGTCAACATGGCCGTTGTCGAGGAGCTCATGACCATGGGCGACCTTATCATGGCCACCGGCGGGCCGGCCATGACCAGGGCGGCTCACAGCTCCGGGAAGCCGGCCTACTGCTCGGGAGCCGGTAACGCCACCATGATCTTCGACGAGACCACCGACATCGAGGTGGCCGCCCGGAACACCCGCACCAGCAAGACCTCCGACTTCGGCTCAGGCTGCTCCGCCGACGGAAACCTCATCATCTACGGCGGCATTTACGATACAATGGTGGCCCAGCTCCAGAAGGAAGGGGGCTACCTTGCCACTGACGAGCAGAGGGAGATGCTGAAAAAGGCCATGTGGGACGAAGAGGGGCACCGGATCGTGGACACCGTGGCCGTATCCCCCCAGAAACTCTGCAGGGCTGCGGGCTTCGAGATCCCCGAGGACAGAAAGTTCGTCATGGTGGTCGGGGACGGCATCGGCAAGGAGTACAAATTCTCCGGTGAAAAACTGACGACGCTGCTCGCCCTGTTCCGCTACGAGGGTGATTTTGAAAATGCCCTCAACATGATGGACGAGATCTACAAGGTGGGCGGGCGGGGACATTCCTGCGGCATCTACAGCCATAACGAGGAGCATATCCATGCCCTTGCCCTGAGAGCCCCGGTCACCAGGATCATGGTCCGTCAGCCCCAGTCCAAGGCCAACGCCGGAAGCGCCAACAACGGCATGCCCATGACGTCGAGCATGGGATGCGGAACCTGGGGGGGCAACCAGGTGTCGGAGAACATCGCCCTGAAGCACTATATGAACAGCACATGGGTCGCCAAGCCCATTCTTACCGATGCGCCCTCGGAGGAAGTCCTCTTCGGGGAGTTTTACGATCCGACGAACAAGAGGGAAGTCTGATCCGCCCCAGCCGGGTGCGGATGGAGAAAACCGGTCCGGAAAAACCGGGCCGGAAAACAGACACACAGAGGAGGAAGATGCATGAGAAAAGCGGCAGTATTAGGACTTTCGGTTTTGCTGGTATTTCTTCTCGCTTCGGCGGGAGCGGCGGCGTATCCTGAGAAGAATATCCAGGGACTGATCATGTGGGGCGCCGGGGGCGGCACAGACAACTTCGCCCGGGCCATCACACCCCTGGTGGAGCAGAAACTGGGACAGACCATCATTCTCCAAAACAAAACAGGTGCCTCCGGCGCGGTGGCCACAACCCTCACGGTGAATTCCCCCGCCGACGGCTACACCCTGCTATACGGGGCGGAAAACCCGGCCAATTACCGGGTTCTCGGCCTCTCTCCCCTGAGTTTCCATGACCTGCAGCCCATCGTCATCGCAGTGGAGGGTGCCGTGGTCATCTGCGTCAACCCCGATACACCCTACAACACCATGCAGGAGCTGGTGGAGGCGGCGAAGGGCGAGAAGAAAATCCGCATGGCCACCTCCGGCGTGGGCGGCCTTCCCTACGTGGCCGGAGCCATGATGAAAAACATTCACGGCACGGACTTCAACTACATCCAGTTCGACGGCGACGGCCCCGGCGCCACTGCGGTCATGGGCGGCCATGCCGACGTCATGCCCCTGGCTCTCTCCACGTCGGTGGAGTACATCCGGGCCGGACGGCTTCGCGGCCTCGCGGTACTCACCACGAAAAGGGTTCCCCAGCTTCCCGAAGTTCCGGCCATCACCGAGATCTATCCCGAGTACGCCCAGTACCTTCCCTGGGGACCTTTTTACGGCGTTTTCGTGAAAAAGGGGACTCCCGACGATATCGTGAAGAAGCTCAGCGATGCTTTTACCCAGGCCATGGCGGAAGCACGGTTTGAAGAGTACGTGAAGAATTCCGGCGGCTTCAGGAACGGCGCCATGGGCGAGGAAGCTGTGCAGTTCCTCGACAAGTTCGAGTCAACGGCGAGCTGGCTTATTTTCAACGCCGGGGGAGCGAAAAAATCTCCCGCCGAGTTCAACATTCCTGAACCGAAAAAATAGTGCTCCGTCGTGTATAATCGGGGATGGACCGGAACTATAGTTTCGGCCCGTCCCCTCTTGTATTGGGGGCCGGAATCGGGCAACCGCAACGGAAGGACGTGAATCACAGAGATGGAAGAATCCAGGGAATTTCTGGCTGAAGGGGCGGCAGGAGAAGCGGCAGTAGAAGCGGCAGGAACCGTGAAGGATCTCTCGAAATACGTTCCCGAGGCACGGAGAAAACCGGGCGAGCTTGGCATGGCCGTCCTAATGTTTCTCCTCGGCGCTCTCGGCTATTATTTCACCCTCGATATGACGAGCGGAGAATACTCATCGCCCTCGGTATTCCCGAAACTCGCCTCCATGGTGATCATGGCGTGCTCCGCCGTGAATTTTTTCAAAGCGGTGCGGAGGGAAAAACCCGAAGCGGAAGCGACGCTGAAAGGGTATCTTCTCCCCATGGACGTGGTGGTCGTCGTGGTTCTGCTTGTGGCGTACTGCGTCGCGCTGCCAAGGCTTCATTTTGTTGCTTCATCCTACGCTTTCATGGTCATCGGCATGGTGTATCTGCAGAGAGGGAAGAACATCGTCCGGGCACTCCTGATATCAGCGGTCTCCCTCGCGGTCCTGGTAGCGGTCTTCCGTTACCTGTTCCTGGTCATACTGCCGTAAGGGGGCTCGGATATGGAACAAAATCTTCAGTATTTCCTCATACCTTTCCTGAGCTGGGAGATGATGGTTCTCATCTGGGTGGGCGTTTTCGCCGGCATCTGGGTCGGCGCCATTCCCGGCCTTTCCGTGACCATGGCGGCGTCCCTGCTGATTTCCTTTACTTTTTCGTGGGATCTGAACAGCGCCCTTGCCCTGATATGCGGGGTGTTCGTCGGCGGCGTCTACGGGGGCTCCATCACGGCCATTCTGCTGAACATCCCCGGTGCGCCCGCGGCAATCGCCACGGGAATCGAGGGGTACCCCCTCGCCCAGAGGGGCGAGGCAGGCAAAGCCATAGGGCTCTGCACCACCGTTTCGGTGTTCGCCAGCTTTGTCGGGATAATCGTCCTCTCCGTGGCGGCGCCTGTGATCGCCAATTTCTCCCTCAAGTTCTCCCCCAGGGACTTTTTCCTGCTGGCGGTGATGGGGATCCTGCTCATCGGCAGCATCGGCGGGGGTGACCCCATAAAGGGGATCACCGCAGGAGCGGTGGGCGTTCTCCTGAGCATGGTGGGCATGGACCCATCCACGGGGGAGCTCCGGTATACCTTCGGCAATATCTACCTCATGGCAGGAATCAGCTTTGTTACGGCCATGATCGGCCTTTTCGGCGTGTCCGAAGCCCTCACCCAGTTCAGGAATGCAGGGAAGAAGTCGCCGAAGCAGAACCTCGACAGGATCATCCCGAGCTGGGCCACCTTCCTGAAGTACCTGCCCCTGTCCATCCGGTCGTCCCTCCTCGGCGTGTTCATCGGCGCCCTTCCCGGGACCGGCGGTGACGTGGCCGCCCTTCTGGCTTACGACCAGGCCAAGCGGACCGTCAGGCATCCCTCCCGTCCCTTCGGCACAGGGGCCTACGAGGGCATAGTGGCCCCCGAGACGGCCAACAAGGGAGCCATAGGCGGCGCCTTCATCCCCATGCTGACCCTGGGAATCCCCGGCGACGCCGTCACGGCCATCATCATCGGCGCCCTCTATATCCACGGGCTAAAGCCGGGCCCCATGCTCATGATCGAGACCCCCCACCTCTTCTGGATGATCGTCAGCTGCCTTTCCATCGCCAGCGTGGCCCTCATGGTCCTGGGCCTCGTGAGCGTCAAGCCCTTCGCGAAGATCATCGAGATCCCCAAGGAAATCATCATGCCGGTGGTGATCATCCTCTCCGTCATCGGAACCTACGCCATCCAGAACAGCGTGGTGGACATCTTCTACATGATCGGCTTCGGCATCATAGGGTATTTCATGAGGCTCTACGGCTATGCCACCGGCCCCATGGTCCTCGGGCTGATCCTGGGTCCCATGCTTGACGCCAACTACAGAAGAGCCATGCAGGGAGCGGAGAACCAGCTTCTGCCCTTCCTCGAAGGCTTCGTCACCAATCCCATCAGCCTCTTCCTGACGCTGGCCATCGTATTTCTGCTCGTGTCCCAGACGTCTTTCTACAGGAGATGGAGAGGACTGGAATAGATTTTTTCCCTGCCGGGGAAGAGAGAAACGAAAAATAAAGGAGGAATGTTTCATGAGAAAACTCGGTTTAGCGCTGCTTGCGGTATGTGTTCTGGCGGGGGCCGCCTTCGGGGCCTATCCTGAAAAGAACATCCAGGGGTACATCATGTGGGGCGCCGGAGGCGCCATGGACAACGTGTCCCGGGCCATCGTCCCCATCGCCCAGGAACATCTCGGAAAGACCATCATCCTGCAGAACCGTACGGGCGCCACTGGAGCCATCGCCACCACCTTCGTGGCCAACCAGCCCGCCGATGGCTACAGCATTCTCTTCGGCGCGGAGAACCCGAACCTCTACAAGGTCACCGGCCTTTCCCAAATCGACTACGACCAGTTCGAGCCCGTCTTCCTCATGATGGCCAACGTGGGCGTGGTGATCGTCTCCAAGGATTCTCCCTATACCTCGTACAGGGAGCTCATCGAAGCCGCCGCTTCCGGCAAGACCATCACCATGGGATCCACAGGGCCCGGAGGGCTGCCCTACGTGGCCACCACCATGATTGAGAAGATCCACGACGTGAAGTTCAACAAGATGCAGTTCGACGGGGAAGGCCCCTGCATCACAGCCCTCATGGGCGGCCATATCGATGCGGTGGCTGTCGGTCTTCTCGCAGCCGCAAACTTCATTCATTCAGGCAATGTGAAGGGCCTCGCCATGATCTCCTCCGAGAGGATAGAGAGCGTCGCTTCGGTGCCTGCAGTAACGGAAGTCTACGAGGAATACAGGCCCTACCTCCCCTGGGGCGCCTTTTTCGGTGCCTTCGTGCGGAAGGAGACCCCCGCCGAGGTTCTCGACGTTCTCCGGTCTGCCTTCACCAAGGCGTTCCAGGATCCCAGGTTCGACGAGTTCGCAAAGACCATGGGCGGCGTGAAGCTCGGCATCACCGGTGACGATGCGAAGAAATACATCAGGCAGAACCAGTCCGTCGCCGCATGGCTCCTGTACGACGCGGGCGGAGCGAAGTTCTCTCCTGAGGAGTTCGGCATCGAAAGACCCCAGGGCAAGTAGCGAACCTTATTTTTGTGAATGCTGTTCCGGCCCGCCCCTCCGTGGGGCGGGTTTTTCTTATTCCCATTTCTCGAAAAAAAGCATCCTTTCCGGACCCGGCCGTATTGACAAATTCTTTCCTACTCTTTATTGTGGAGGTGTTTCCTAGGGGCGGATTGCGTTTCCATTCAGCGGAAAGTGCGGCAATTGTGCCGGAACAGCCATCCGCTCCGGGGAGGGCGTCCAGCGCCCGGACACCACTTTCGAGGAAGGGGTTTGATGTTCATGGAGTTTCAGTTTTCCCTTGCGCAGCTCACCGTTCTGAATACGTCTCCCGTGGAGATTGCGTCCATGGCGGCGGACTGCGGATATGATTTCGTGAGCATGAGGCAGATTTACATGGGGCTTCCCGGAGAGCCTGATTTCGACCTGGCGAAGAACAGCACCCTCATGAGGGAGACAAAGAAGGTTTTTGCCGACACAGGCATCAGGCTTCTGGATATCGAACTCGCCAGGGTGTTTGACGGCATGGACGTGAAGAAGTACGAACCCGCCATGGAAACAGCGGCGGAACTCGGGGGAAAGCACGTCATCAGCAGCATCTGGACGCCTGAGAGGGAGTATTACCTCGAAAAGTTCGCCGAGATCTGCGACCTTGCGAAGCAGTACAACCTGACGGTGGATCTCGAATACGTTCCCATCGCCTCGGTGAAGACCCTGGCGGGCACGGTGGATGTCCTCAGGACGGTGAACCGTTCCAACGCCGGGCTCATGGTGGACGTTCACCATTTCCACAGGGCCCAGGACGACGTGGCTGAACTGGCGAAGCTTCCGGCGGAATGGTTTCACTTCGGCCACCTCTGCGACGCTCCCGGCGAGATTCCCGCCGAAAAGGACGAGATGACAAGGATCCTCCGGGAGGAGCGGTCCTACGTGGGCGAAGGAGGAATCGACGTTGCGTCAATCATGAACGCCATGCCCCCCATGCCCTATTCCATCGAACTTCCCAACCTGAAGAAAGTGGCGGAGTTAGGCTACAAAGAACATGCCCGCCGCTGCCTCGAGACCGCCAGGGCCTATTGTGCCGGGCGGGTCACGGGCAGAAAAGCATAAAAGAAAAGATCCCCTCCGGACCGGAGGGGATCTTTTCTTATCCTATCTGCTGGGAGATCTCCCGGCACATCCGCTGGATTTCCGGGATGAGAGACAGGGCTGTCTCCTCGGTAAAGCGGGATGCCGGCCCTGCGAGGGAGAAGGAGAAGAGAACCTCCCCCTTCCTGTTGAATATGGGCACCGCGATGGAAAGGATGCCTTCCTCCCGCTCGCCCCAACTCATGGCATAGCCGAGGTTCCTGATTTGGGCCAGGTTTTTTCTCAGCTCCTCCCCGGTGGAGAGAGTAGTGGCCGTAATGGGACGGGCCTTTCCTGCTTCCCTGTCGATGGCTTCCTCGCCCAGAAAGGCCAGGAGTGCTTTCCCTCCCGCACCTGCCCAGAGCGGCGCCCGGTCGCCCACCCTCATGACGCACCTCATGGTGAGCAGGCTTTCCACGTGCTCGTAGCAGACCCGTTCCTCTCCCTCGACGCCGTAGAGGGAGACCGCTTCCTTTGTACCGTCCCGGATGATTTTCATGTACGGGTAGATGATCTGCTGGGGCCTGAAGTTTGCCCTGGCGATGCTCCCGAGAATGTAGAGCTGACTGCCGAGGGAGTAGGTCCTGTCGTCGTGGCGGGTGAGGAGGTCAAGCCTTTCCAGGGTACCCGCCAGCCGAAGGGTCGTCGTGACGGGGAGTCCGATCCTTTCCGCGATTTCGCTGAGCGTGAGCTTGTAGTCGTCCCTCGTGAAGGCCTTGAGAATGTGAAAGGCCCGTTCTACGGACCGCACGGAGTCCTCTTTCATGGAGAAACCGCCCTTTCCTGCTTCGAGTCGTTGTTCCGCTCTTTCCGCTCAGCGGATATTTCAATCATAATGGAACAAACCCCAAAGGGCAATCCGTTCTTCCCGGCAAAACAGCCTAGGTGTTCAGGGAAAGGAGCAGCCTCACGGTTACCCCGGCAATGAGTGCGGAGGCCACCATGATTCCCATGGAGGCCGCCATGCGTTTCCCTCCCAGTTCCCTCCACAGGACGATAAACGTGGCGATGCAGGGGAACGTCATGGAAAGGGTGATGGTGGCCACCACGAGCTGGGCGGGCGAAAGGCCGAGGGTTGCCAGCATTCCCACGGCCACGTCCTTTCTCAGGATTCCGAGCAGGATGGGGCCGGCAGCTTCAGCAGGGAGGCCGAGAAGGCCGGAAAACACCGGGGCGAGCAGCCGGGAGAGAAGACCGGTGATTCCCGTCGCATCCATGAGGCTGATCAGCAGAATACCTCCGAGAACCAGGGGAACGGCCTCAAGGAAGAAGCCGCTGATCCGCATCCAGAGTTTGAGCCCCATGGCCTTCAGTGACGGGATCCTGTAGGGGGGGATTTCCACGATGAGCTCCGGGCTGAATCCGGGGAGGAGGGAATGGAGAATTCTCCCCAGGAGAAGCCATGAGACAAGGAGGGTGCCGTAGACCATGGCGACCCATTTCATCCCCATGCTCCCCAGGGCGCCGATGATCATGGCCTGGAGTCCGGCACAGGGAATGGCCACGGAGATCAGTGTTGCCGCGATAAACCGTTCCCGCTGGGAGTCCAGGACCCGCGTGGCGAGAATTCCCGGTACGTTGCAGCCGAATCCCAGGAGAGAGGGGACGATGGCGAACCCGTGGAGACCCATCCTGTGGAGGAGAGCGTCGAAGATAACCGCCAGCCTCGGCAGGTAGCCGAAATCTTCCAGGAAGCTCAGGACGGCGTAGAAGGAGAGGACATAGGGCAATACCATGACCACGGGAACGTACAGCCCCGTGGTGAGCATGCCGAAACTCTGCTCGAAGTCAATATGTCCGTCCACCAGCCTTCCGATGATGATGTCGTGAAGGAAGCCCTCCCCTCCGAAGAGGCCGGAGAGATAATTCACCACCGGAAGCCAGTATCTTTCGAAAAGGGGATCGAGGAGACCGTCGATGAGTCCTTCACCGGCGTACCTGATGGCGGTGAAGCTCGAGGCGATGACCGCGATGCCGATGACGAGTCCCCAGAAGGAGTTCACGGAGGCATCCTCGAGCTTGTCGAGGAAGGTGTGATGGCGGTGGCGCACTTTCTGGACCTGTTCCGTAACCGCCCCGATGGCCGCCCATCGTTCCTCTTTCGTAGAAGGAACCTCCCGTCCCGGAGAGGCTTCGTGCAGGCGGTCGAGAAGGCGGCTGACCCCTTCTCCGGAGACGGCCACGGTGGAGACCACCGGAACCCCCAGAAGATCCTCCAGCAGGAAGGGGTCGATGTCGATCCCCTTGTGCCGGGCTTCGTCCACCATGTTGAGGGCGATGATCACGGGAAGCCGGCGCTCCATGACCTGGAAGGCGAGGAAGAGGTTCCGTTCCAGGGCCGTGGCATCCAGAACCACCACCACGGCATCGCACTCTTCGGCCACCATCCTTTCGGCCACCTCTTCAGCCTCGTTGGTGGGGGTGAGGGTGTAGGCCCCGGGGACGTCGATGACTCTCCATACGTCGTCTCCCCGGCGGAGCCATCCTTCCAGGAAGCCCACCGTGGTTCCCGGGTAGTTCGAGGAAACGGCATGAACACCGGTGATCCTGGTGAAGAGGGCACTTTTCCCCACGTTGGGGTTGCCCACGAGAAGCAGTTTTTTTCCGGCCGTTTCACTCATGGCGCCCGGCAGCTCCGCCGGAAGGAGCGAGGGGAACGACAAGCACGGAGGAAGAAATCTTCCACCCGATGGCGATCTGCCTGCCGTCGAGCTGGAGGGTCACAGGACCGTGAAAGGGCATTCCGGACACTTTCTCCACCACCTTGCCGACCCGGAGGCCCAGGGCTTCAAGACGTTCGGCGCAGCCGTCCTTTGCCGGCATCTCCGCTATGCGGCCGAAGGCGCCGTTGGGAAGATCCCTCAGGGCCACTGCGGGACCTCCCGGATGACGGGGAGGGGTCAATTCGCCGATTCCCTCCTTCGAAGCTGGCCGCAGGCCGCATTGATATCCGTTCCCTTTTCCCGGCGGATCTCGTTTTCGATCCCGAGCTGGGTGAGGACGGCAGCGAAGGCCTTGATCCTTTCGGGAGTGGACCGCTGGTACACGTCCTTCACAGGGTTGTATGGGATGAGGTTCACGTAGACGCCGAGGCCGGACAGGAGGGCCGCCATTTCATAGGCCAGCTCCGTCTCGTCGTTCACCTTCTGGATCATGACGTACTCCAGGGTGATTCTTTCCCCTGTCTTCTGCTGGTATGTCCTGAGGGCGTTCACCAGGGGGCCCAGGGGATATTTCCTGTTCACGGGCATGATCTTGCTCCGGAGCGCGTCGTTGGGCGCATGGAGAGAGACCGAAAGACGGACCGGCAGGGGAAATTCCGCCAGGTCGAGAATCCCCGGCACGATACCGGAGGTGGAGATGGTGATATGCCGGGCCCCCAGATTTCTCATCTTCGGCGAATTCAGGATGGAAATGGCCTTGAAGACCGCCCGGGTGTTCAGGAAGGGCTCTCCCATTCCCATGAAGACCACGTTGCCGATATTGGCCCCGAGGCGTTTTTCCATGGCGAGAAGCTGCCCCGTGATCTCCCCCGCGGTGAGGTCCCGGCGGAAGCCGGACTGACCGGTGGCGCAGAAGGAGCAGTTCAGCGGGCATCCCACCTGGCTGGAAAGGCAGGCCGTGGTGTGGTTTCCGTGGGTGAGGAGCACCGATTCGATCCGCTCCCCGTCGTAGAGCTGCCAGAGGAATTTCCTGGTGCCGTCCTTTGACGTTTCCTCGGTGACGGGTATGGGAGGGAGGATCATCAGGTCGTACACAAGCTTCTCCCTGAGGTCCTTCGAAAGGTTGGTCATTTCGTGGACGTTGAAGACTTTTTTGTCGTAAATCCACTGGCATAGCTGGTCCGCCCGATACTTCGGGAGGCCCCACCTTTTTGTGCTGACATCGATCCATTCTTCATGGGAAAGATCGAGGGCGTGTACCGGTTCGCTCATTGTGTGCCTCCTGGTGGCATTTCGGGAAAAATTCCCCTTGAAATAACAATATATGATGTCATGAAATCCGGGCGTGTGTCAATGGTAAAAGAGCGGTGAGCTCTCAGGAGATGATTTTTTCCCCTTCGTGGAAGTCAAGGATAAACCGGGCGAATTCTTCAGCCCAGTACGGGTCGAACTGAATTCCCCCACACCGGCGGAGTTCCGCCGCCGCCGCCGCGGGAGATCTCGGATCCCTGTACGCCTTGTCTCCGGTCATGGCTTCATAGGCGTCCACCACGGCCATGATCCTGGCCCCTTCCGGAAGGGCGTCTCCGCCTTCGCCTTCCGGGTATCCCGACCCGTTCCACCAGCGGTGGTGCAGCAGAATATCCTCCCGCAGGTCCGCAATGTCCGGGAAGAGCGAAACGAGGTACGCTCCTCTTTCGGGGTGACGCTTCACGACCTCGTATTCCTCTTCCGTGAGGGGGCCCGGTTTGTCGAAGATCTCCCTGGGAATCTCGGTAAAGCCAAGATCATGGTTCCGGGCCAGCTTCACAAGATACTCCCTTTTTTCGGGAGAGAATTCACTGCGTGACGCGGCAAAAATCTCCATGAGAGCGGCGCATGCGGCCATGTGCCTGTCCCTGGAATCCTTCCTGACGAGGGCAATCCTCTCGGAGAGGTAATCCAGGACGTCCTTCCTGGAAGAAGACCTGTGGGTCTGCTTGAAGACGTACATCCGCTTGTCCGCTTCCTGGACAAGCGTTTCAACCGAAGATTCGTCCCTCGTCCCCGAGGCTATGCCCCAGGCGATGTTGAGAGGGAGGGCTTCGTCGTTCGCCCGGTACTCCCTGATGTTCGAAGCCAGCTTCTCCGGAAAGCGCCTTCCGGCTTCTCCGTTTTCGTCTTCGGGCAGAAGGGCTGCGAATTCGTCCCCGCCGATACGGGCGACAATGTCGCTCTTCCTGGCGCTTTTCCGCAGAACCTCCGCCGCGGCCCTGAGGAGGCCGTCCCCCGCCTTGTGCCCCAGGGTGTCGTTCACCAGTTTGAGCCCGTTCACGTCGCACATCACCACCGTGACGGGGTCGAACCGCCCTGTTCCGAGGCGGGCAAGGGTGTCCTCGAAATAGGACCTGTTGTAGAGCCCGGTCAGTTCGTCGTGGAAGGATCTGAATTCCAGTTCTTCCGTCTTGTTCTTCAGTGAATTTGCCATGAGATTGTAAGCACGTCCCAGTTTATTCATCTCGAGGGGGGCTTTCTCGAGCGCCTGGGGATCGAGGGGGGCGTACTTCCCGTCCCCGGTCCGTTCCACCGCGTCGAGAAGAAGGGTGAGCGATGAGTTCACCTTCCGGTACAGCGTGCCGGAAATGAGGAGGGAGGCTGCCAGGAGGAGGAGTGATGTTCCTCCGAAATAGGCCAGCCCGGCAAGGTAGGGGGCAAGAAATTCCCGGAATTCCATGCGGACTGCCAGCGTCAGTCCGTATTCAGGGAGGCCGGCACTTTTCGCGAGCCACCGTTTCCCGTCACTTCCCCGGTACAGGGCAAGTTTCCCTTTCGGCACCTTCAGCCTTGAGGCCTCCTCCCGGGATATGCCGTAGTTTTCAAGCAGGGAGTCATCGCCGGAGGGATCGAAAAGCATGAAACTGCCGGTGCTTCGGAAAGGGGTGGTTATGAGAGCGGAAAGAAGAGTGTCGAGGGAGATCGATCCGAACACCAGACCCTGAAAACCGTCGTCTCCCGTAAGAGGAACGGAAATGACGACCACCGATCGGCCGGAGCTTCGGCTGGTAATTATTCCCGTGATATGTTCCCGTCCTTCCTTCGCGGCGATAAAGTAGGGCCTGTCGGCTACGGAAATTCCTGTATTGCCCGGTACTTCCCTGTCGCTGTGAACCAGTGGGTAACCTGCAGTATTCACGTAAACAAGGGATGTGAAGTTGGCATTCGACCTGGCGAAAGAGGAGAAGTCACTGTGCATCCCGGGAAGATCCCGGGCGCTCACGGATGAGAGACGGGAAATCGAGCGGACGGCGTTTTTGTGGAAGACGAACCATTTGCGGATGAAATCGGCCTGCATGCCGAGGGCCTGTTCCATGTCCCGGGCCGTATTGAGCCAGGACTCCCGGAAATTGAGTATCCCTATGAGGATGGGGAAAAGGACCATGGCGGCAGCCAGAAGTACCGAAAAGAACCCGAGCATTCCCCTGACGCTCCTGAAGTTGACGGAAAGCATGGAAACCTCCTTATTGGCGGTGGAGCTTCTTGTTGAATAGTACCATAGAATACAGCATTTCCGGTTATGCCGATAAGAATGATAAGAAATATAGACATTAAACTGTAAAAGGGTACACTCTATTCAGTATCTAAAGATGAATCTATCCGTTGACAGAAGGAGGAATCGAAATGAAAAGAATGATTATTGCACTTACGGCGCTCCTGGTGCTCGCCGCGGCGGGGGCCGCCTTCGCGGCCGACGTGGTGCTCACTTCCGTGGGGCAGAGCCCCGACGTCATGATGGTGAGGGTGGTTCTCCGGAAAATGAAAATCGATGCCGACAGCGAGCCTCTGCTCAAGGCCGACGCCCTTGCGGGCCGGAAGGTCCTGGTTGCGGTGGTTGGAGGCAGCTCCAAGGGGCTCGGTGCCGCCGGAATCAACAAGGACCAGGAGGTGGAGCGGGTGAGCTCCCTTCTGAAAGCGGCAAAAGACCAGGGAGTGAAGGTTCTCGTCATGCATATCGGCGGGGAAGGCCGCAGAGGCACCCTGTCCGATGCCTTCATCGAGGCGGCGGCGCCCTGGGGAGACAGGATCATCGTCGTGGACGGAGGCAACAGCGACGGAATCTTCGACAAGCTGACGGAGGGGAAGAACGTGAAAATCCTCACGGCCCCCAACGTGAACGGAACGGACGCTCCTCTCAGGGAAACTCTTTCGGAGTGGGGAATCTCCGCCAGGTAGGCGGACGGTAATCCCGCCATGGACTGGTTCTTTCCTGAAGGATTGTATACGCTGGCGATGGTGGGGAGCTTTGTCTTCGGGGCGTTTGCCCTGAAGCTCCCCATTGCCGTCGCCCTGGCAGCAGCCGCGGTCGTGGGAGCCCTCGCCGCAGGGGAAGGATTCCCCGTCCGGCATTTTGTCGAGGGAACCTTCGGATATCTCGATACCATCCTCATCATTGCCACGGCCATGATTTTTATGAAGTCCGTCCAGAAGACGGGGCTCCTTGAGAGCCTGGCCGCCCGGGTCATCCGCACGTTCAGAACAAAGCCCCTCCTTCTCAGCCTCGGACTTATGTTCATCATCATGGTTCCCGGCATGATCACCGGGTCTTCAACCGCCGCCGTCCTCACCACGGGGGCCCTGGTCGCTCCGGTCCTGATCAAGTTAGGCGTTCCAGCCGTAAAGACTGCGGCGGCCATCGCCATGGGAGCCATCTACGGCATGATCGCCCCTCCGGTGAACATTCCCGCCATGATCATCGGCGGCGGCATCGACATGCCCTACGTGGGCTTCGCCCTGCCTCTTCTTGTCTGTACCGTTCCGCTGGCGATCTTTTCCGCCCTTGTCCTTGTCTACCCCCACCTGAAAAAAGGTGCCGGGGATGAAAACGCCCTCGAGGAAGAACTGCAGCGGATGGAGGCAATTCCCCTCACCGTCAGGCTTGTCTTTCCGGTGATTCTTCTCGCCGTCCTTATGACGGGCGAGCAGTTTCTTCCCGGGATCTGGCCGCCCCTCGGCATGCCCGTGAATTTCCTTCTCGCCGCCCTTTCCGCTCTTTTCACCGGCAGACGGCTGAATTTTATCGAAGCCTCCCGGGAAGCCGTTAACGACGCCATCCCTGTGCTCGGAATCCTGATGGGGGTGGGCATGTTCATCCAGATAATGACCCTCACCGGTGTCCAGGGATTCATCGTGGTATCCGTCCTCGCTCTGCCGGCATGGCTCATGTACCTCGGCATGGCCACTTCGATTCCCCTTTTCGGAGCAGTGTCGGCCTTCGGTGCGGCTTCGGTCCTGGGGGTTCCCTTTCTCCTCGCTCTTCTCGGACAGAATGAAATCATGGTCGGCTCGGCGCTCAGCCTTCTTGCGGGCCTCGGCGACCTCATGCCTCCCACGGCCCTGGCGGGTATTTTCGCCGCACAGGTCGTCGGCGAGGAAAACTATTTCAGGGTGCTGAAGTTCTGCATCGTGCCGGCGGTGGTTACCGCCGGGTGGGCCGTCGTGGTGATCCTCAACGCGAACACCGTGATGGGCTACCTGCCATAGGAGGAAACGGACATGACATACGTTTACAGGGCAATCGTCCTCTTCATTCTTCTTCTGGTAGTGATCTGCCAGTTTCGGGAGAAGGACTTCTGGAAACAGGCCACGGCGGCGCTCGTGGTCATTCCGCTGGTCCTTCGCCTGCTGATGATCAAGTAGGGAGGGAAGGAAGATGAAGCTGAAAGGAACACCCTTCACCGCATTGCTCCTTCTCGCCCTGGCCCTCGGCCTCTCGGCCCTTGCCGCGGTGCAGTTCCGGGCCATGTGGGCCGATGATCTCTTCGTCCCCGCCCCGGGCTTCGAGAAGCATCTGCTTTCTGAATGGTTCGGAGGGATCAAGGACACCCCGGCTGATACTCCTGTCTACATCCAGGAAGGAGCGGAATCCGGCGGGACCGTGCTGATCCTCGGAGGTACCCATCCCACGGAGCCGGCGTCCATGATGACGGCAACCCTGTTCCTCGAACGGGCAAAGGTCACGAAGGGGCGCCTGATCGTCATTCCCCAGGCGAACATCATGGGCTTCACCCACAACTCCCCCCAGGAAGCCCATCCCCGGAGCATCTCCTTCACCGCCGCAGACGGGAGCACACGGACGTTCCGCTTCGGATCCCGCCTGACCAACACCGTCCACGAATGGCCCTCCCCCGACATCTACATTCACCCTGCCTCGGGGCAGAAGCTGCCCGGCAAGGAGCGGGGCAACCTCAACAGGTGCTACCCCGGCGTTCCCGACGGATCGCTCACGGAACGCCTCGCCTATGCTCTCACGGAGCTTGTCCGAAAGGAAAAGGCCGATCTTTCCTTCGACCTTCACGAGGCTTCCCCTGAATACCCGGTGGTGAACGCCATCGTGGCCCATGAACGGAGCATGGAGCTTGCCGCCATGGCCGCCATGGATCTGGAAGGAAAGGGGATTCCCATCCGCCTGGAGCCTTCGCCGAAGAACCTGCGGGGGCTGACCCACCGGGAGTGGGGCAACTACACCGAGACTATGCCGATCCTCATGGAAACCGGAAATCCCGTCCAGGGAAGACTCCGGGGAAGGACGGACGAACGGCTCGCCCTCACCGGTATCGACAAGGCCTACGTCAAGGCCTTCGCCCTCGGGAGGCTTTACATCCCCTACGACGGAAAACAGACCATGGAATACAGGGTGGGACGGCATGCCGAATCCATCCTCGCCTTTCTCGACAACCTCGACATCCTTTTCGAGGAGAGAGCGGTGTTTGTCGAGGGAATTCCCAGCCTCGCCGATCTCGAAGAAAAGGGTGTGGGATTTTTCCTGACCCCTGCAAAACAATAAAGATATTTCCTGTACAATAGAAGGCGGGGTGATTCCCGGAGGAGTCACTGAACGGGCAGCGGCAGGCTTATCCTTGCGGAGAACCATGAACACACATTACTAGGGAGGTGTTTACAGTGAGAAAAAGTATCATGGCACTGGTTGTTCTTGCTCTTGTTCTGGCGGCGGGTTCCGCCTTCGCGGCGGACGTGAAGGAGGTTTACTCCAAAAACGGCATGGTGTCCTCGGCCCACGAACTTGCGTCAAAGGCCGGCGTGGAGATTCTGCAGAAGGGCGGCAACGCCATTGATGCGGCCATCGCCACCATGCTCGCCCTCAACGTGGTGGAGCCCAACGCATCCGGCATCGGCGGCGGCGGATTCTCCACCATCCGGTTCGCCAAGACCGGCGAGGTGGTGGAGCTCGACTACCGTGAAGTGGCTCCCCTGTCCGCCACGAAGGACATGTACGCTTCCGAGGCTTCCAAGAAAGCCAAGGAATCGGTCCTCGGCGGCAAGTCGGTGGGCGTCCCCGGTATCGTGAAGGGGATCTTCACCGCCCTTGACAAGTACGGCACCATGTCCTTCGCCGAAGTGGCCGCTCCCGCAATACGGCTGGCAGAGGAAGGCTTCGAGGTTCATCCCATGCAGACCCAGATCATCACCGATGAGTTCGAGAAGCTGAGCAAGTACAGCCCCGACAGCGCCTTCCTTCCCGGCGGCCTTCCCGCTGAGACCGGCTCCGTCCTGAAGCAGCCCGAACTTGCCAAGGCCTTCAGACTTCTGGCAAGCGACGGGCCCGACGCCTTCTACAACGGCCCTATCGGTGAAGCCCTTGTGGCGGCTGTCAACAACAGCGGCGGAAAGATGAGCATGGAGGATCTCAAGGGGTACAAAATGATCGTCCAGAAACCCGTCCACGGAACCTACCGGGGCTACTCCATCTATTCCACTCCCCCGGCATCCAGCGGCGGTACCCATATCGTCCAGCTTCTCAACATCATGGAGAACTTTCCCGTGAAGTCCCTGAAGCACAATTCTCCCGACTACCTCCATCATCTCGCCGAGGCCATGAAGATGGTCTTCGCCGACCGGCAGAAGTACATGGCCGACACGGCCTTCGTCAATGTTCCCCTTGCGGGGCTGGCGAGCAAGGAATACGCGAAGGAACTGGCGGGAAAAATCCGCCGCTATGACGTCATGAAGGATGTTCCCGCAGGCGACCCCTGGCCCTACAATGATGCCGGGAAGAAGGCCTATCTCGGCGGCGGCGGAAACCAGCACATTTCCACCAGCTCCTTCTCCGTCGTGGATGCGGAGGGCAACATCGTCGCTTCCACCAACACGGTGAACTACTTCTTCGGGTCCGGAGTGATCGTCCCCGAGTTCGGCTTCGTTCTGAACAACGAAATGGACGACTTTTCCCAGGATCCCAACAGCGTCAACGCTCCCGAACCCGGGAAGAGACCCCTTTCCTCCATGTCGCCCACCATCGTTCTCGATCCCGAAGGACGTCCCTTCATGACCATCGGGGCGGCCGGAGCCATGCGCATCATCACCGCCGTGAGCCAGATCGTCATGAACGTGGTTGACTTCGGCATGTCCATGGACCAGGCCATCGAACAGCCCCGCATCTTCAATCCCGCCGGGGGCGGCAAGGCCGGCAAGCTCCTTATCGAGGAAGGCATCGACCCCTCCACAGCCGACTACCTGAAGCTCAGGGGGCATGATCTCGAAATCAGGCCCTTCGGCGGATACTTCGGCACGGCCCAGGGCATTCTCTTCGACCACACGAAAAACAGGATGAACGGCGGAGCCGACAGCAGGCGCCTCGGCGTTCCCGTGGGCTACTAGGTCCGGCGCGAAAATCCGGAACCGGAACGGAACTGTGAGAGGCGGGACCGCGGAAGCGGTCCCGCCTCTCCTCTTTTTGAAAGCTCTGGTACAATGGGCGGCGGAGGAGGGGGTTCCATGAACACGAAGCAGCTTGCGTCCATGATCGACCATACCCTGCTGAAACCCGACGCCCGGGTTGATGATATCAGGCGCCTCTGTGAAGAGGCGAAAGAGTACGGATTCGCCTCGGTGTGCGTCAACGGATCATTCGTGGAGACGGCGGTCCGGGAGCTGAAGGGCTCCGGGGTGAAGGTCTGCGCGGTGATCGGCTTCCCCCTGGGCGCCTGTTCGAGCGAAACGAAGGCCTTCGAGGCCCGGGAGGCGGCCGCCCGGGGAGCGGAGGAGCTCGACATGGTCGTCGCCGTGGGGCGCCTCCTCGCCGGTGATGAAGACTATGTCCGGGAGGACATCCGCAACGTGGTGGAAGCCGCCGGGAAAGGCGCCCTCGTCAAGGTCATTCTCGAGACCTGCCTCCTGAACGATGAACAGAAGATTCTCGGCTGCAGGCTGGCGGAGGAGGGGGGAGCCCGCTTCGTGAAGACATCCACGGGATTTTCCTCCGGAGGGGCCACGGCGGACGATATCGCCCTGATGCGGCAAACGGTGGGCGGCCGCCTCGGCGTCAAGGCATCGGGAGGGATCCGCACCCGCCATGATGCCGAAACCATGATCGCCGCCGGGGCGAACCGCATAGGGGCCTCGGCCTCGGTGGCCATCTGTTCGGAAGACCGCTCCTGAGGACCCCTTCGTTCCATGGTTTTCAGCGGCGCTGCTGACCGTATACCCATTCGGATTCTCGTCACGGGGAGCAGGGGAAAAAGCTCCCTGGTCCGCCTGCTGACGGCTGCCCTCGAGGGGGCCGGTGTTCCCTCCGCGGGAAGGATTACAGGCGTACTTCCCCGGGAGATATCCGGAGGGAAAGAAACGCTTATTCTCCGCTCCGGACCGGGCAGCGTGGAAGAAATGCGGTGGTGGCTCCGTTCCCTGCCCGCTGGGATCAGGGGAGCGGTGCTCGAAAACAGCGCCGTGGACCCGGAGCTTCAGGGCCTCGCATGGCGGTGGATGAAGCCGTCCTGCACGGTACTGACCAATGTCCGTCCGGACCACGAGGAAGTATGGGGCTGCGGAGAGGAGATGGCCGCGGCGGCCCTCTGCGGGGGAATAGGCGGGGGACCCGTCATCCTTCCCAGCTCCGTGGCGGCCGTGCAGACAGTAAGCCGCCTTCTCCGGATGAAGGGGTGCGATCTGCTGCCCTGCCCCGACGGTGCCGGTTTCAGGGAAACCCATCTTTCTCTCGTATCCGGAGCCTGCTCCTTTCTGGGGATTGACAGGCAGAAGGGCCTGGGAGCTGCCCGGGAGCTTCCGCCTGATATAGCCGATTTCCGTTTCTTCCGCGAAGGGAAGGGCATGCTGGCTTCGGCTTTTTCCGCCAACGAGCCCGAATCCACGGAAAGCCTGTTCCGCTTGACCGGATGGGAAAGACAGGAGACCACGGTGCTCTACAACTCGAGAACGGACCGCGTCGCCAGGCTGCGCTCCTTTCTGCCCTGGCTGTCGGCCCATTCCTGGAAAAGCGTGGCCGTCACGGGAAGCCGCCCTCTTTTTCTGCCTTCCGGCGCGGCATTCCTTCCCCTTCGGGATTCCGCCGAGCTGGAGGCTTTCATCGCTGCGGAGGGAAAGGTCTTCGGGTGCGGGAACGTGGCCGGCGTGCCTCTGGAATATCTTCTCGAGCGGAAAGAACGGGCTGAAGGGGAGGAAAAGACCTTTGACTGACGGCGATGTGCTCCTGGTTGCCCTCGGCATAGTCCTGGGGCTGTACCTGTTCCATCGGACCGGGTATTCCCCCGGCGGCATCATCACCCCCGGCTTCCTGGCCATGGAAATGGCCTCGCCCGGGCGGATCGCGGCCGCTTTCGGCTGCGCCCTGGCTGTTGCCGCCCTCCTTTCCCTTCTCGTCAGGGGAACGGGCATGTACGGCCGCCAGAGAACCGGAGCGGCCATGCTTCTCGCCCTCGGCCTGAAAGTGATGCTGGGCGACCTGTTTCCTGCCGCGCCGGTCTGGATCGGGTGGGTCATCCCGGGGCTCATCGGCGCCGACATGCAGCGCCAGGGGATAATCCCCACGGTGGCTGCGGCGATGGCCTCGGCTTTCGCCGCCTCCCTGGCGGCCGCCCTTCTGCTTTCTATTTCAGGTGTGTTGCCATGAAAAACTCTCTTCTTGATGTTCAGCGCGGCTTTTTCCGGAACGCCCGGCTGAGGCTCGTCCTTCTCGCCGTTGTCCTCGGCGCCGCCTGGTATTTCGGTGCCGTCAGCACACTGTCGGGGGACGAGCGGAGGCTCTGGGAGAAAGTCCGGGATGCCCAGGAGTACCTTTTTCGGTGGAGGGAGGACCGGGGTATTTCCCCCGAAGGGGGGACCGACATGGAGAGAACGGGGTTCATCGGCGTGGAATGGAGCCCCCTCACCACCACCCTCGGTCCTCTCGAGGCGAAGCGGACCGCCGCTGATCCTCTCTGGGCGGTGTATGCCCTGCGGCGCTTCCGTGCCCTGGGTATCACGAAGGGCGACCGGGTGACGATCTTATCGTCGTCCTCGTTCCCGGGCCTCGTCTTCTCGATCCTGGCAGCGGCGGAGCACCTGGGCGCGGAGGTTCTGTGGATTCATTCCCTCGGCGCCTCTACCTGGGGGGCCAACAATCCGTCCCTCCCCTGGCCCGTGATGGCATCGGTCCTGCGGCAGGGAGGTTTCCTCTCCCGGAAGGCGAACTGGTATACCCTCGGCGGTAGAGGAGAGATGGGGCTCGATCTCCCCGAGGAGGGAAGAAAAATCCTGGAGGACGCCGCTGCCCGGGAAGGGGTTCCCTTTCTGAAGGCTTCTTCCCTTGCCGGGATGATTGATTCAAAGACCGCCCTGGTTGCCGCTTTCGCACCCCGCCTGGCGGTGAGCGTGGGGGGCGGCGCGGCTTCCTTTGCCGGAAACGATTCGGAGTTCCTCCGGGGAGGGCTTTTTTCTCCCCCGCCGGAGGAGACCGTTCCCTCCGGAGACGGCGTTCTGCAGCGCCTCCTGGCGGAGGGCATTCCCGTGCTCCATTTCCTGAACATGAAGGAAATGGCCTCTGAAGCGGGCATTCCCTATGACGGTGCCCGGGCTCCCCGGTTCGCCTCTCTGCGGAGCGGCGCCGTGTCGGCGGCCGGCATGGCATTTTTCTTTCTCTTCCTGCTGTTCCACAGGCGGTGGGACCGATGGAGACAGTGAAGGGCCTTCATCCGGCGAGGCAGCTCGCCGCCGCCCTGTTCTTCCTCCTGCTCTGGACGGCGGCGCAGCAGATATCCACGGCGCCCCTGCTGGCAGCCATCGCCCGCATTCCCGAGACCATGGACAGCGGCGACCTTCTGACGGCCGCATCCTTCGTGGTTCTGCTGAACGGACTTCGGGCCATAGCCCTTTACCTCGGATGGTTCCTTGCGGGAAACGGCCTTGCGGGACTTCACCCTTCCCTCTCTTTCCTCTCCTGGCTGACTCCTGCCGCCGCCATACCCATGACCTATTTCCTTCCTCCCGTCCTCGGCGAGGGAATCCAGCTCCATTTCGGCATCCCCGCCGTTCTCAGCGTGACGAGTGTTCTCGTGCTCCGGTACCTCACCAGGAACATTTCCGACTGGGCCTACAAATCCATTGCTCTTGCCCTTTTCGTGTTTTCCTTCCAGTGGCTTGATATCATCCCTTCCCTTACGGTCTGGGGCGCCGGCTGGGGGGAACTCTCCTCGTCGGTGAAGACCGCCGCGGGGATACTCGAAAGGGAGGGGCTTCTCAACTGGTCGGGAGGTGCCGTCTTCGCCGGACTCTTTCTCTCGGGGGTCCTCACCACCGAGCTCATGGTGACCTACAGTGCCAGGCTCGCCGACATGGCCCTCCTCAGGGACAGGGAGAACAAGATGGCCCGGCTGAGGGAAGAGAGCCTCAGCAACCGGAGTCTCGTGGAAATGCAGCAGCTTGTCCACGACCTGAAACGGCCGCTCACCACCATCCTCGGCCTCGGTGACGTCATCGTTTCCGGCAGGGGAGAGGGAAACGCGGCGAGATACGGAACCGTCATCTGCGAGGCGGCCCGGTCCATGGAGGAGATGGTCTCCGAGATACTCCACGAGGATTTCAGGAGGCAGGTCTCCATAGGCGACCTGGTGGAATACGTCTTTACCCAGATCAGCCCCTTCCCCTGGAGAGAGACTGTGCTGCTGGAGGCGGATCGGCCGGTCCTGAGGGAGATGGTGAAAGTGAACGTGGTGCGCATGTCCAGAGCGGTGGTGAACCTCCTCGACAACGCGCGGAAGGCGAACCTGCAGGCGGGGGGCGGAAAAATCACCCTGTCCGTGTCCCTGGAGGGCGACAGGGTCACCCTCGCCGTGACCGATGAAGGGCCGGGTTTCCCGCAGGACCGGACGTCCGGTTCGGGGTGGAATTCCACGGGGCTCGGACTCCAATACGTTACAATGGTGGTACACAATCACGGGGGGGTCTTCAGTTCCGCCAACCTTCCGGGAGGAGGAGCCCGGGCGGCGCTGACCCTCGGAAGGTCCGTAAAAGGAAAGGATGAGCTATGATGCCGCTTCATATCGGGGCAATTGACGACGACCGGTCCATTCTTTATACTCTCGAGGCCATGGCGTCCACGGAAGGGTGGAGAATGCTCACCACGAGCGAGCCGGAGGAGTGCCTCCGGTGGGTGAAGCTCGACGAGGTTGACATCCTCCTGGTGGATTACCACATGCCTGTCATGAACGGACTCCATATCATACGGAAAGCCCGGGAGCTGTCCTCGAAGCTCGTTCTCATAGCCCTTACGGTGGAGGACGGCGGCGAACTGGCCTCCAGGCTCACCCTGGCGGGAGCCGACGATTTCATCTCCAAGCCCATACGCCTCGCCGATTTCACCGCCCGCATCCGGCTGCACGAGAAGCTCTGCGCCCACAGGGAACAGCTGAACTGGGAAGAACGGAAAAAAGGCGTGAGCAAGGACACCATGCGGAAGGTGCTGGAAAAGCTCAAGGAGTTTTCCTCCCCCCGGGACTGCGACGATGTGGCTGCAGCCTGCGGACTTGCCTACGTCACCGCCCACAGGTACCTGGAGTATCTCGCCGACCGGGGGCTCATCGTCAGAAGCGCCGGGGTTCAGGACGGCCGTCCGGGACGGCCGAAAACCTACTACGCCATACCGGGCCCTTCGGGGCTTGCAGAGGAGAAAAAAGAGAATGACTGAATCTGACCGCACGCTGCAGATTCCCCTGGGACGAAAGACCATTCCCTGGAACCCGCCCCGGGACGTGGTGATCCCTCTCCCCCGGGGCGAACGGCCTCAGGCGGGAACTCCCGAAGAGGCCCTTGCCGCCCCCATCGGCTCCCCCCGGCTGTCGTCCTTGGCTTCCGGGGCGGGGCATATCGCCATTGTCCTTCCTGACGCCACCAGGCTGTGGCAGGACGTACCCCGGATGGCCCGCGCCCTCAGGATGGAGATCGGCGATGGAACGCCCGCCGCCGTGACGTGGATCATCGGCGCCGGGCTTCACAGGGCTCCCACGGAGAAGGAGAAGGACCTCCTGCTCGGCGGGGCCTCCCGGCCGGGAGACGCCGTCGTCTGGTCCGACCCGGAGAAGGTCGCCGACACGGGCATGGTCACATCCCGGGGAACTCCCGTGGCAGTTGCACCGGAGGCCCTGGAGGCGGATCTGCTGGTTGTTGCCGGGGGCATAGTCTACCACGATCTCGCCGGGTTCAGCGGCGGAAGAAAGGGGCTTCTGCCCGGCATCAGCGGCAGAGCGTCGGTCCAGAACAACCATGGTCTTTCCCTGAGAGGGGGCATCGAAGGCCTGGAGGTGAACGTGGGCAGGCTCTCGGGAAACGCCACCGCCGAGGACATGGAGGAATACGGCAGACTCCTGGAACAGGGCAGGACCGTTTTCCTGCTCAACGTCGTACCCGACGAGACGGGCAAACCCCGCTGCTATACGGCGGGAAGCCTTGAAGAAGCCTGGAGCAGAGGCGTGGAAATGGCCCGGGCGCTCCAGACGCTCCACATCCCGGAGAAGGCGGCCCTCATGGTGGTGTCCAGCGGCGGGTATCCCTACGATATCGACCTCTACCAGGCCACCAAGGCAGTCACCGCGTCCCTCGGCGCCCTGATGCCCGGCGGGGGGCTCATTCTCTGTGCCGGTCTCGAGGACGGTCTCGGCCCGGGCAGCTTCGCCGCGGACCTTCCCCTGGCCCTTTCCGACCCGCAGGACCTTCTCCGCCGGCTGGAAGAAGAGTTCACCATACCGGGCTTCATCGCCCTCAAGGTCCCCCACGACATGAAAGGACACCCGGCGGCCCTGGTGACGGAGAGGGAAGGAACGCCCTTTCCCGGCGAAACCTTCACCTCCTTCGACGCCGCCCTGGAGTGGATGCTCCCGCGGATTCCCCCCGGTCCCGTGGTCTACGTAAGGTCCGGAAACTGCATCGTCCTCAGGGCGGACAGCGAATAAAAAAAGCCCCCGGCCCGATGAAACGGGCCGGGGGCTTCAATTTCGGGGAATCCTACTTGAACCACTGCTCCTTCATCTTCCCGAGCTCCCCGCTCTTCTCGAGGTCGGCCAGGGCGGCGTTGACCGCCGTGATGAACGCCGTCTCGCTGAGGTTCATGGCGAGGGCTTTCCCGGAGCCCGTGATTTCCTGCTCGAAGGCGATCTTGATCTTCCCTGTGAAATCCTTGTGTTCCACGTAGCTCTTGGCCACGGGAGTGTCCATGAGGGTGGCGTCCACCCTCCCGAGGATGACTTCCCGGACGCAGTCGTCGAACTTCTGGAAAGACTTCACCGTAACGCCGGGGATGGTCTGGGAATAGGTCTCCTGCACGGTGCCGAGCTGGACCGCCACGGTTTTGCCCTTCATGTCGTCGAGAACCTTCATGGATTCATTATCCGCCTTCACGATGAAGGCGCTGATGGAGATTTCGTAGTTCTCCGAGAAGGCGACCTTCTTCGCCCGTTCTTCCGTGGCGCTCATTCCAGCGGCCACGATGTCGATCTTCTTCGCGAGCAGGGAGGGAATGAGGCTGTCGAAGGGCATGTCCACCCACTCGATCTTCTTGCCGATCTTCGCCGCTATGGCTTCCATGAGGTCGATGTCGAAGCCCTTCAGGTTGTTCTTCTCGTCACGGAATTCGTAGGGGGGGTAGGTGCTCTCCGTTCCCACGAGAATCACGTCCTTGGCCATGACATCGGCCCATCCGCCGGTGGCCGCGAGGGCCAGGACCAGAAGCGCGAGCAGCATTTTTTTCATGATGATCTCTCCTCCGTTATTGAACATATGTTTATATCATTCTTCACGAATGATATTCAATGTACAGTCAGGATACACGCCCCGTTTTTTCCTGTCAATACCGACTTTCCCCTTTTCCTGCCGGATTGTATAATGAATCATGACCACAGGAAATATGGACAGGTTCCCCGATGCAGAAAGAGCATACTGCGGGGATGAAAGGGGGAAGACGTCGTGGACCGGAATACCTATCTCGTTTTTTCCGCTGGGGGAAAGTTGTTCGCCCTTCCCTCGGAGGATGTGTTCAGGGTGTCCCCGGCGGCTGAACTCCTCGAGGTGCCCGAGGCTCCCGGCCGTGTCCGGGGAGTGGCCAACCTGGGAGGAGAGCCTGTTCCCGTGGCGGACCTCCGGAAAAAGGCGGGCCTTCCTTTCCGGGAGATGGAACTGAGCGACCGGTTCGTGTTTTTCCGGAACGGAGAAAACCTCTGCGGGGTCCTTGCGGAGTCTGTGGAGGGTGTCATGGCTCTCGTTCCCGAAACCGTTCCCTTTCCCTCTGCCCTGGTGCGGCAGGGCGAACCAGTGCCGGGGACCGTCCGGGTGGCATACCGGGAGGAGTGCGGAGCGATCCTGATACGGTCGCCGGAAAACCTTCTTTCCCTTACCGAAGAGGATCTCCGTTCCCTGGAGCCTGCCCTGTCCGCCCGGAGAGAAGACCGGTGAGATCCTTCTCCTTTTCCGTACCGGAAGAAGCCCTGGAGCCTCTCCGCCTCCTAGGAAAAATTGTGGAAGAAAAACTCGGGCTTGTATACTCGGACAAAAGAAGGGCCGATATCTGGCGTTCCCTGACGCGGACCGCGTCAGCCCGGTCGGAATCTCCTCTCGGTGTTCTTCTCGGACTTGCAGGCGCTCCACCCGAAGAGGAGCTGCCCGCGGACTTTGTCGCCGACCTGACCGTGGGAGAGACTTTTTTCTTCAGGGAACGAAAGGCCCTCAGGATGTTCTCCGAGACCGCCCTGCCGGAAATTGCGGCAGGAAAGGGAAACGGCCCCCTCCGGTTCTGGAGTGCCGGGTGCAGCACAGGCGAGGAACCCTACACCCTCTCCATGCTTCTCCTGAACGCTCTTCCCGGAATGGACCCGGAGCAGGTCTCAGTTCTCGGAACGGACATCAACCCCTTTGCCCTCGAGAAGGCGCGGAAGGGAATTTTTCGCCGGTGGTCCTTCCGGGGAATGGCCCCTGAGGAAATCCGGCTGTTCTTCAACGACCTGGGGGACGGATCCTTTTCCGTCAGGGAGCGGTATAGGAGAACCACGGCCTTTTCCCTTCTCAACCTGGCGGAGCGCCCGTGGCGGCTCTGGCGGGACGGGGGGCCTCCCGACGCGGTGTTCTGCCGCAACGTTCTCATCTATTTTTCCCCGAAGAAGCGGGAGGAGGTCCTGGCCGGGTTCCATTCCCTTCTGCCCGAGGGAGGATGGCTTGCGGTCGCCGCATGCGAGACGGCACCCCTCCAGGCCTCCGGTTTCTCCCCCGTCTCTTCCGGCGGGGTCACCCTGTACAGAAAAAACGGCGGAACCGCCCCTATGTTTTTTCCGGGGCCCTTCCGCTTTTCGGATGTTTCCTCCACCGGCGAAGCGGAGGAGCGCCTCCTGTCCTTCGAAGATTTTTTCTCCGGCGGGGCTGCGGTATCTGAAGAGGAGCTTGCACTGTTCACCGGGAATACCGGAGGGGAGGAAGATCGCGGTCCTGAAGAACCCCCGGCGGAAGATGTCCGCGACAGGCTGGAAAAAGCCCGGAGTCTCGCCGACAGGGGGCTCAGGGAGGATGCCCTTGAAGAGCTCGGGAGGATCATCGGCAGGGACAGAACGGATCCCCTTCCCCTCTACCTTCTGGCTCTCATCCACCAGGAGCTCGGAAATGAGAAGGAGGCCGCCGCCGCTCTCAGGAACACCCTGTTTCTCGCCCCGGGGTTCGTCATGGCCCATTACACCCTGGGCTCCGCAGCTCTGCGGAAGGGCGCAGCAAAGGAGGCGGACAGGCATTTTCGAAACGCCGGGGAGATCCTTCTCCGGCTTCCCGGAGATTCCCCGGTTCCGGAAAGCGGAGGCCTGACAGCGGCCCGCCTTCTTGAAACGGTCAGGGGATTGCGGAGCAGGACACACTGCACGACCGGAGCTGATGAAAAATGAACACCCATCGACAGGAAACCCCTGCGGAGAAAAAGACCAGGATATTCCGGGAAAGGGCGAAAAAACTCGCCGCCGAAAACGCCCCCCGGGATTCCGGAGGCGAAAGCCTCGAACTGCTCGAATTCCTCCTTGGAAAAGAACGGTACGCCGTGGAAACGGCCTTTGTCGGAGAAGTATTCCCCCCTGGAGAAATTACTCCCGTTCCGTGCACTCCCCCTTTTGTTGCGGGAGTGGTCAACCTGAGGGGAAGGATCGTTCCGGTAGTGGACTTGAAGATCCTCTTCGGAATCCGGTCCGCCGGGGAGAAGAGGGGGGCCAGGATTGTGCTGCTCCAGTCAGGCGGGGCTGAAATGGGGCTGCTCACCGACGGCGTGCCCGGTATCGGCATCATCGGAAGGGAAACCGTCCGTCCCCCCCTTTCGGTTCCGTCCGGCCTTCCCGGAGCCTATATGACGGGAATCGCCGGAAATGACCTTGCAGTGCTCGACGGGGGAAAAATCCTCAGGGACAGCGCCCTGACCGTCGATGAAGAAGCATAAATCCCGCGAGGAGGGGTTCATTGTGGCATGGAGAGATATGGGGATACGAAAAAAACTCGCCGTCGGTTTCGGGGCGGTGGTACTCATTGCCGTAATACTCGGCGCAGCGGGGGTGTCCGGCATCTCCCGCCTTTCCGACGACATGGCCTATGTAGGGGAGACGAGACTTCCCGACATCCTGTCCTTTTCCCGGCTGAACTACCTCCGGATGATAATCAGGGCAGAGAGCCTGGAAGGGCTGCGGGCGGAGGACAGTTCCTCCAGGGATACGGATGTGCGGCGTATCCTCGACCGAAGGGCCCGGGCATGGGAGGATATTGACAAGACATGGAAGAACGTTCTCGAGACGAAGCGGCACACGAAAAAGGGAGAGCAGCTTCTTGAGATTCTCAAGGTCCAGTTCGATTCATGGAGGAGACTTCATGCGGAGATGGACAGGATCCTCGAAGAGATCTCCAGGGCCCAGTCAGAGGAGAGGAAAAATCTTCTTTTCGGGGACTACGCCGAGCTCTATGCACGGATACTCCCCGTCTCCGACCAGATGGGCCGGGCCTTTGACGACATCACGGAGCACAACAGGACCGTGACCCTCGACATCATACAGAAGGACCTTGAAAGAGGGGCTCTTCTTGAACGGGTCAGCCTTTTCGCCCTTATCGCGGGAGTGCTGGCCGCCCTCGTGCTGACGGCGGTCATATCGAAGAGCGTCTCCGAACCCCTTGTCAGGGGGGTGGAGCTTCTCTCGCGGATACGGAAAGGGGACCTGACCGGGAGTGTGCCCGAGAGCCTGCGGAACAGGAAGGATGAAGCGGGGATGCTGGCCCGGGCCCTTCATGACGTGATGGAGGACCTCCGGTCACAGATCTCGGAGATCAGGGAAGTGACCTCCTCTCTCGCCGCCTCCGCTGCCCAGATATCCGCTTCGGTTTCGGAAGTGGCCGCAGGCGCCGAGGAGTCCTCCGTGGCGGTAGTGGAGACCACGGCCACCATGGAGGAGGTCAGGACCACGGCCGAGGTTACCACGAAGAAGAGCAGGGAAGTGGCGGAGCATGCCCAGCAGGGGCTTCAGCTCGTGCAGCAGGGGAAGGCGGCCACGGATGCACTTTTTGAAGCGATGAAGAATATCGGCGACCAGATGGGATCCATTGCCGAGACCATTGTCCGTCTCAGTGAACAGAGCCAGGAAGTGGGGGAAATCACCGGCACGGTGGAGGACCTTGCAGAGCAGTCGAACCTCCTGGCCGTGAACGCCGCCGTGGAGGCGGCCAAGGCAGGAGAGCAGGGCAGAGGCTTCTCCGTGGTGGCCCAGGAAATAAAGAGTCTCGCCGAGCAGTCGAAACAGTCCGCCCGGGAGGTCCAGAGAATCCTCCGGGATATCCAGAAGGCCACCGGGGCGGCGGTGATGGCAATCGAGCAGGGATCGAAGGCGGTGGACCGCGGCGCGAAGGAAGCTGCTCCCTCCAGGGAATCGGTTCTTGCCCTTTCCAGGAGGTTTACGGAGTCCGCTCAGTCCGCCGCCCAGATCGCGGCGGCGAACAACGAGCTCCTTTCCGGGATCGGGCAGGTGGCCCAGGCTATGGAAAACATCCGGGAGGCGGGCGAGCAGAACGTGATGGGAATGAAGGAGCTTGAATCTGCTGCGGCGAGCCTGAGGGACATGGGAAGAAGGCTGGCGGCTCTTGTCGAAGGGTACCGGATCTGACCGGGGGGATTTCCCGGAGGAGCGGCATGATGAACCTGACGGAAAAGGAATTTCTCGAGGAGCTCAGAAGAGATTTCATCCTCGAGGCGGAGGAATACCTCCAGACCATTACTGCCGGTCTTCTCGACCTGGAGCGGCCGGATTCGCCGCCCCGGGTCCTGGAGGAGGTCTTTCGCGCCGCCCACAGCCTCAAGGGAGCTGCCCAGGCGGTACGCATGCCTGCAATTTCGGGCCTTTGCCAGGTTCTGGAAAGCGTCTTTTCCGCCATGAAAAAAGGGGTGCTCCATCCGTCAACAGAAGGATTCGACATCCTGCAGCGCTCGGTGGATGTTCTTTCGGCCATGGTTTCCGCCGGAGGAGAGGACGACGGACGGGGGACTGAAGCGAGGAAGGTTCTGGAGACCGTTTTGTCCGATGAAGGCTCCCCGGGTTCGCTTTTTCCGCCGTTTATTCCCCACAGACAGGAAACAGCCGGAATTAGGGCGGAAACAGCCGAAGAGAAGGCTCTTCCTCAAATCCCCCCTCCCGCTTCAGGGGAACAGGGAAGGGAGGGTCCGGAACAGCCGGCGGGAAGAGGCACCCCCCGGGAAACGGTTCGGATAGGAGCCGATAAGCTCGACGGACTGCTCCTTCGGGCAGAGGAGATGATCTCCCTGAACCAGGTGCTGGACGTCCGGCTGGGAGAAATCCGGGAGCTCCGCCATCTTCTTGCTGAGTGGCTGGCTGAATGGCGCAGAACGGAGAATGTCCTGAAGAAGACCGGGGAGGATAAACGGCTTCCGCCCAGGGCGGCGGAGTTTTTCACAGCGGGGCGGAACCGCCTCAGGGAAGCCTGGGAACAGGCCGCCTTCATGGAACGATCCCTGGCGGACAACGGCAGGACCTCAGGGATCCTGGTGGAAGACCTCCTCGAGGAAGCCCGGTCCGTTCTCATGCTTCCCTTTTCCTCCCTGCTCCAGGGGTTTCCCAAAATCGTGCGAGACCTTGCCCGCGATCTCCTCAAAGACGTTGAATTCTCCGCCGAAGGCGGGGACGTGGAAGTGGACAAGCGGATTCTCGAGGGACTGAAGGATCCCCTGGTCCATCTTGTGCGGAACGCTCTCGACCACGGCATCGAAAGACCGGAGGAACGGAGGGCCGGAGGCAAGCCCGAAAAAGGAAGGCTGTCCATCGCGGTCTCTTCCGTGGAGAGAGGCCGTGTGGAGATCACCCTTTCCGATGACGGAAAGGGAATCGACCCTGAGAGGCTTCGGGCGAGTGCGATGAAATCGGGGCTCCTGGAGGCCGAAGAGGTCCGGGCCCTCACCGACGAAGAAGCTCTCATGCTCATATTCCAGTCCGGCCTCTCCACCAGCCCGATCATCACGGATATCTCCGGCAGGGGCCTCGGTATGGCCATCGTCCGGGAGGGAGTGGAAAGCCTGGGGGGAAAAATCTCCCTTTCTTCCCTGCCGGAAAAGGGGACACGGTTCACCCTCTCCCTTCCGGTGACCCTCGCCACCTTCCGGGGTGTGATCGTGAGAGAATGGGGGCAGCAGTTCGTCATTCCCACGGCCTGTGTCCGGAGGGCCGCCAGGGTGCGGCGTTCCGACATCCGGACGGTGGAAAACAGGGAGACCGTGTCCCTCGACGGCATGCCCCATGCCCTGGTCCGCCTGGGTTCCCTCCTCGGCATGGCCGAGCCGGCCGACAGGACGGAGAAGGATGTTCTGCCTGTGGTGGCCGCAGGGACCGGAGACTCGATCGTCGCTTTCGTGGTGGACGGTGTGCTGAACGAGCAGGAGGTGCTCCTCAAGCCCCTGGGCGGGATCCTCAAGAGGGTAAGGAACGTGGGGGGCGTGACGGTGCTCGGCTCCGGAAAGGTCGTTCCGGTTCTCCACTGCGGCGACCTGGTCAAGTCGGCGCTGAAGGGGACCGTCCGCAGCCTGTCCGCTCAGGGCGAGGCGGGGGAAGCCCCCCCGGCGGTCCTGGTGGCGGAGGACTCCATTACTTCGAGGGCTCTGCTGAAAAACATCCTGACCGCCGCAGGCTATGCCGTGCACACGGCGGCGGACGGCCAGGAAGCCTGGAAAACTCTCTCCCGCGGGGAGATTTCCCTCGTGGTATCCGACGTGGAAATGCCCGGGATGAACGGTTTCGAGCTGACTTCAAAAATCCGTTCGGAAGAGCGGCTGTCCGATCTTCCGGTGATCCTGGTGACCTCGCTGGAATCGGCGGAGGACCGGGAGCGTGGCGTGGTGGCCGGCGCCGACGCATACATTGTTAAAAGCGGTTTCGACCAGGGCGCGCTCCTTGACGTTATCCGGCGGCTTCTCTGAGCGGACCCCCTGGAGAGGAGGGGAATTCTATGATCAGGGTCCTCGTGGTGGATGATTCACCCCTCATGTGCAGAGTTCTGGGCAAGATGCTCGAATCCGATCCCGGAATACGGGTCTGGGGAACGGCGGGCAGCGGAGAAGAGGCCCTGGAACTCCTGGAAAAGGGCAGGCCCGATGTGGTCACCATGGACATTCACATGGGAGGCATGGACGGCTTCGAGACAACGAGGCGGATCATGGAATCGGAGCGTCCCCTTCCCGTGGTGATCGTCAGCTCCTGCTGGGATCCCCTCGAGGTGGAGAGAACCTTCGAAGCCATGGCGGCAGGAGCGGTGGCAATTCTCCCCAAGCCGGCGAATATGGCCGAAGACGGCGGAGAATATGAGCAGGAGCTTCTTCGGACAATCCGTGCCGCATCGGAGGCCAGGGTCGGCCGCCTCAGGAAGAGATTCCCTGACCCCGGTGCACCGCTGCCCGCCGCCGGGAAAGGCAGGGTGAAAATCGTTGCCGCGGGCGCTTCCACGGGAGGTCCCCAGGCTCTTTCGGCCTTTCTCTCCGGCCTTCCGGCGGGATTTCCCCGGCCCGTCCTCGTGGTGCAGCACATGGCCCAGGGGTTTACCCGGGGATTGGCTGACTGGCTGGGCAAAATTACCCCCCTGAGGGTGAAGATCGGCGCCCCGGGGGAATCTCTGTCGGGAGGGACCGTCTACATCGCCCCGGAGGGAATGCACATGGTTCTGAACAGGAGCGGGGATTCTCTCCGCTTTTCTGACAATCCGCCCCTGCATATGGTCCGTCCTTCCGTATCGGTGCTTTTCCGTTCGGTGGCGGAGGTTTTCGGCAAAGACTCCGCTGCGCTTCTCTTCTCCGGGATGGGGGCCGACGGAGCGGAAGAACTGAAGCAATTGAGGGATCTGGGGGCAGCCACCTTTGCGCAGGACAGGGAGTCCTCGGTGGTCTGGGGAATGCCGGGAGAGGCCGTCCGGCTGGAAGGGGCGGAGCATGTGGGATCTCCTTCGGTTCTTGCCGCCATCCTGTCGGGCATGATGGCCGGAAACTGCAACAGGACGGAAAAAATGGACAACGGGGAACGGAGATGATGAGTTGGAGATCATGAAAAGGGCAGCAAGCATTCTGATCGTGGAGGACAGCCTGACCCAGGCCAAGCGGCTCGAGCGGCTCCTGGCGGAGAACGGGTACACCGTCCGGGTGGCCCGCAACGGAATCGAGGGCCTGGCTGCCGCGGCGGAGAAAAAACCTTCGGTGGTCATAACCGATGTCATGATGCCGGAGATGGACGGATTCGAAATGTGCCGCTGCATCAAGAATGACGGTGCCCTGAGGGACATTCCCGTGGTGCTGCTCACCTCCCTCTCCGACCCGAAGGATGTCATTCGGGGCCTCCAGTGCGGCGCCGACAACTTTCTCACCAAGCCGTACGAAGGGGACCACCTCCTGCGCCGCCTGGAACACGTTCTCACCAACCTTGAACTCCGGAGGGCCGGCCAGGCCCAGATGACGGTGGAGGTCTTCTTCGCCGGGCAATACCATAAGCTCACCGCGGACAGGATCCAGATCATTGACCTTCTCCTCTCAACCTTCGAGGCGGCGGTGCTCCAGAGCTCCCAGCTGGAAAAGCTGGGAGGAGACTACCGGAACGCCCTTGAAGACGTGAAGCGGGCACAGGCAAACTTCCAGACCCTTATGGAGACCACCGGGGATGCCGTGGTTGTCGTTGAAGGCGGCGGAAAGGTCATCTACGTCAACCCCGCCGCGGAGCTGCTCTTCCACAAGGACTCCGCGGAACTCGTGGGAAAACCCTTCCTTTTCCCCCTGGAAGGGGAGGGCGGGCACCGGGAGATCGTCATCGACCTGCCGAACGGAGAAAGGGTGGTCGGAGATATGCGGACGGCCACCTCGAACTGGGACGGGGAGCTTGTGCGCTTCGCCACCATCCGGGATGTCACCGAGATGGTCCGGCTCAGAGAACTCCTTGAGAAGGAAGCGGTCACAGACACCCTGACGGGGCTTTATAACAGGAGAGGGTTCCTCTCCTTCGCGGAAAAGGCGCTGCAGCTTGCCGCAAGGATGGGCTTCAGGGCGACCTTCCTTTTCGCCGATCTGGACGGCTTCAAGAACGTGAACGACACCCTCGGTCACGAGGAGGGGGATGAAGTCCTCCGGGAAACGGCCTCCATTTTCCGGGAAACATTCCGTGTATCGGACATCCCGGGAAGGATAGGCGGGGACGAGTTCGCCGTTCTCATGCTCCACGACGGGGAGGACCAGCCGGGCAACGCTGTGGAGAGACTCGAAGAAGCCATCAGGCGGGCCAACGGTCGAAGGACCAGGGAGTACAGCCTGTCCATGAGCCTGGGCCTGAGCGAATGGAACCCGGGCCGTCCCGTCTCCCTGGGAGAGCTTATGGCCGATGCTGACCGGAGAATGTACGAAAACAAGATGGCCAGGAAGGGGAATGTGTGCGGGGAATGATGATTTTTTTCTTTTTGTGTTGACGTTCCTTCCCCCACTGGATATAATGTCCGAAACAAAAAAAGCACAGGCGATGATGCAGGATGCCCGAAGTAATGAATCTGCCGCCAGAGAGGGAAGTCCACAGGCTGAAAGGCTTCCCGGGCAGGAACGGAGGGACGAAAGACTGCGGAGCCGGGGCTGAAACGGTTCGAATGAACCGGAAGTACGCCTCCGGGGGGCTCCCGTCACAGGGCCGAGAGCGGGGCGCTGCAGCATGCGCCCAAGCAGGGTGGTACCGCGAGATCAACGACTCGTCCCTTCAGGGGGGCGGGTCGTTTTTTTATTATTCCCCCGGTTTTTCGAACAGAAAGAGGTGCAGGCGGAGTGGGGCAGCAGAACGTGAATGAGAGCGGGCATTTCCTTTTCGGAGGATGGGACGTGACGGAACTGGCGGAGCGGTTCGGTACGCCTCTGTACGTTCTGTCAGAGGAGGCGGTTCGTGCCAGGTGCAGGGCGGTGAGGGAATCCTTCATGGACCGGTGGGAGAATTCCCTGGCGGTGTACGCGGGGAAGGCCTTTCTTCCCATGGCCATGTGCAGGATCATTGCTTCGGAAGGCCTGGGGCTCGACGTGGTCTCGGGAGGAGAGCTCCACACGGCGAAATCCGCCGGCTTCCCCATGGAGAAGGTGTTTTTCCACGGCAACAGCAAGACGGCGGAGGAACTCCGCTTTGCCCTCGATGCGGGAGTGGGGCGCATCGTCGTGGACGGTACCTCCGAGCTCGACGCCCTTGAAGAGATCGCCCGGAACGGGGGGAAGAGAGCGGACATCCTCTTCCGTGTCACCCCGGGAGTGGACGCCCACACCCACAAATATATCCTTACGGGCCACACGGGCTCCAAGTTCGGCTTTCCCCTCCTGGGGAACTCCCTCAGGACGGCAGTCAGGAGAGCCATGAACTCGGACTGCCTTTCCCTCAGGGGCTTCCATTTCCACATCGGGTCCCAGATTTTCGAGAATACGTCCCACGTGATGGCCGTAGGCATCGGAGTGAAGACCATTGCCGAATTCTCCAGGGACCTCGGGTTCACCACCATGGAACTCAACATGGGCGGAGGGTACGGCGTGGAATTCGACCCCGAGGGGGAGACTCCTCCAATTTCATCCTTCACCGACGCCATGATGGAGGCGCTGGCTGCGGGGTGTGCGGCTGAGGGGATCCCCGTTCCCCGGGTGATCATCGAGCCGGGGCGGTGGGTTGTCTCCGAGGCGGGGGTTACCCTGTACACCGTCCAGACGGTGAAGACCATTGACGGGATGGTGACCTACGCCGGTGTGGACGGGGGTATGACGGACAATCCGAGGCCCGCCCTGTACGGAGCGAAGTACTGGGCTGTTGCCGCGGGCAAGATGGACAGGGAGCCCACGGAGACGGTAACGTTGGCCGGAAAATGCTGCGAGTCCGGGGACGTGCTCATCGAGGGGCTGAAGGTTCCTCCCCTGGAGCGGGGCGACCTGCTCGCCGTGCTGAACACGGGGGCTTACACCTTCTCCATGGCGAGCAATTACAACAGGATTCCGCGGCCTGCCGCCGTGCTGGTGAGCCCGGGAAGGGCGGACGTGATAGCCGAGCGGCAGACCTACGACGATGTGCTCCGGTGGGACAGGATTCCGGAGCATCTTCGGTGAACGAAACACCATATCCGGAGGTGGGGCCAGGGAAAAACGACGGAGCCGGAAGGATTCCCGCCCCTGTGGGGCGGAGAAGCGGATTGGGAACGAACGCCAAATACCAGGGAGGTTGAGAAGAGAAATGAGAAAGATCCTTATGATGACAGCGGCAGTTTTGATCCTTGTCTTTGCCGGAGCCGCCTTCGCGGATGACGTGATCCGCATCGGCCATACCGTGTCCCTCACCGGCGGCGCTTCCATGTGGGGGCAGTCCGAGGCCCGGGCGCTGGACATGCTCGTGAAGAAGATCAACGATGCGGGCGGCGTCCTCGGAAAGAAGATCGAGTTTGTCCGCTACGACAACCGGAATGACGGGGTCGAAGCGGTCAACGTGGCCCGCCGGCTTGTCTCCGACGGTGTCGTGGCCGTCATCGGCCCCGCCCAGAGCGGCAACTCCATCGCTTCCGCCCCCGTGTTCGAAAGGGCGAGCATCCCCATGGTGGTCACCACCGCCACCAACCCCTACGTGACCATCGACCAGAGGTCCGGCAAGGTCCGCCCCTTCGCCTTCCGCCCCTGCTTCATCGACCCCTTCCAGGGAACGGTGGCGGCCCGGTTTGCCGTGACCGACCTCGGAGCGAAGAAGGGCGCCATTCTCTATGACGTGGGATCGGACTACGGCCAGTGGCTCGCGAAGTACTTCGAAGAGGCATTCACGGAGAAGGGCGGCACCATCGTGGCGAAGGAAGCCTTCAGGACCGACGAACTCGACTACAGGGCCCAGCTCGGCAAGATGAAGGATCTGGCCCCTGACGTCATCTTCATCCCCACCAGCCAGAAGGAAGCCGCCATGGCCGCCAAGCAGGCCAGGGACCTCGGCATCGGCGCCGTGCTCCTCGGAACGGACAACTGGGGCAGCCCCGACCTCATCGAGCTCGGCGGAAGCGCCATTGACGGCGGGTATTTCGTGAACCTCGCGGACCTGGCCGACCCCGATATTCAGGATTTCGTGGCCGAATACAAGGCCGCCTTCGGCGAGGAACCCGTGCTCCCGAACCCCGTCATGGCTCAGGATGCCCTCATCATGATCGTGGAAGGCCTGAAGAAGGCCGGAACCACCGACGGCGCCAAGCTCGCCGACGCCCTCGCAAACCTGAAGGACATCAAGGTTACCAGCGGTCCGCTCACCATCAACCCCGAGGATCACAACCCCCTCGACAAGCCGGCGGTGATCCAGCAGGTGGACGTGGCCAACAAGACCTTCAAGTTCGTGAAGAAGTATTTTTCCGTCGAATAGACGGGGCTGTGCATCACCGGGGGCGCCCTTCGCCCGGGCGCTCCCCGGCTTTTTTTCTGAATTCCGTCCGGGACCGGGATAGCCGGAGGAGAGGCGACCTTTCCCAATACGCTCAAAGGATGTGTGGGCCGGATTGTTCCTTCAGACACTGATAACGGGCCTCTCCATAGGAGGCATCTACTCCCTGATGGCGGTGGGCTACTCCCTCGTCTTCAGCGTGCTTAATTTCAGCAATTTCGCCCACGGCGCGGTCATCATGCTCGGCGCCTACGTGGGGCTTGCCCTGGCGACGAAGCTCAGCCTGGGATTCGGTCTCGTTCTCGCGGGAAGCATCGCGGGAGCGGGGATCATCGCCGTTCTCAACGAACGGCTCGCCTATTCGAGCCTCCGCAGGCGGAAGGCTCCCTCCCTGTACCTCATGATCAGCGCCATGGGGTGTGCCGTGTTCCTCGAGAACATGGTCTACGCCACCATCGGCTCCAGGTTTTACGCCTTTCCCGAGTTCTTTGCCCGCCAGGTGATCACCGTCGGCGGAAGCAGCGTCAGCCTTCTTGACGTGGGGGCCTTCCTCTTCGCCCTTGCGGCCATCCTGGGACTTCACCTTTTCATAACCCGCACCCGCACCGGAATAGCCATCCGGGCAGGTGTCTCCGACATGACCATGTGCTCCCTCATGGGAGTTGACCTGGACAGGCTCATCGCCATCGTCTTCCTTCTCGCCGGCGGCTTCGCCGGAGTGGCGGGAGTCTTCCTGGGAATAAAGTATCTTGTGTATCCCACCATGGGATGGGTCACCAACAAGGCCTACATCGCCGCCGTCATCGGCGGCCTGGGCAGCCTGCCCGGGGCCCTCGCCGGGGGGCTTCTTCTCGGCGTCGTGGAGACCTTCGTCTCCTCCTACGTTTCGAGCGTGATGCGGGATGTATTCAGTTTCACGCTCCTGATCGCCTTCCTCGTCTGGAGACCCAACGGTCTCTGGGGGCAGGACAGCGAGGAAAAGGTGTAGCCATGGACTATATTCTTTCCATTGTGATTCTCGCGGGCATCAACATGATCGCCGTGCTCGGCCTCTCCATCTTCACCGGGTTCACGGGTCTCTTCTCCCTTGGGCACGCCGCCTTCGTGGCAGTGGGCGCCTACACTTCGGCGATCCTTACATACTACTACTACGTCCCCTTCTACCTCGCCCTCGCGGCGGGGGCCGCGGCGGCAGGGATCGTCAGCCTGGTCATCGGCGTGCCCACCCTCCGGGCGAAGCTCAGGAGCGACTACTTCGCCATCGCCATCCTCGGCTTCGGCGAAGCCCTCCGGGTCATCCTCGAAAATCTCGAGATCACCAACGGCGCAAGAGGTCTTCCGGGCATCGACGGGTTCACCACCATGCCCGTAGTGCTGGTCTGCCTCGCCGGAGGCGTGCTTGTGGCGAGAAACTTCCTCCGCTCCCGGTGGGGAGCCGCCTGCATCGCCATACGGGAAGATCCCGTGGCCGCCGAAATGGCAGGCGTGCGGCTTTTCCGCACCAGGCTCCTTTCCCTGGTGGTGAGCGCGGTGTACTGCGGCCTCTCGGGAGGACTGCTTGCCCACTTCCTCTCCTTCATCCAGCCGGTCATGTTCACCCTGGTCCAGTCCACCCAGCTGCTCGCGGCGGTCATCGCCGGCGGCATGGGCAGCATCTCCGGGCCCCTCATCGCTTCCTTCGTCTTCATCGGCCTCCCCGAAGCGCTCAGGGTGGCCCAGATGTGGCGCCTGGTGGCCTACGGGCTTCTTCTTGTGCTCATTATGGTCTATCGGCCCCAGGGGCTCATGGGATACTCCGAGCTCTCCAGGTTCTTCCGGAAAAACAGGAATACTGAAGGGAGGTCCCGGTCATGACAGCGGCCGGGAGACCTCTCCTCGAGGTGACGGGGCTCACGAAAACCTTCGGAGGCATCCGGGCGGTGGACCGGTTTTCCTTCGGTGTCAGGGAAGGTTCCGTCACGGGAATCATCGGCCCCAACGGTGCGGGGAAGACCACGGTGTTCAATCTTGTCACGGGCATCTACCGCCCCACGGAGGGGACCATCCTCTTCGAAGGGGAGGAGATGGGAGGGCTCCGTCCCGATGCCATCGTCAGAAAAGGCATCGCCAGAACGTTCCAGAACATCCGGCTCTTCAACAGGCGAACCTGCCTTGAGAATGTCCTCACCCCCCTCCTCCAGAGAGAGCCGTGCAGTTTCCTCGGCGCCCTCCTGGGGACTCCGGGAACACGGCGCATGGAAAGGGAGCTCCACGACAGGGCCATGGGCCTCCTGGCGTCCCTGGGGCTCGAACGGTACGCGGACTGGCAGGCGAACACCCTGCCCTACGGGCTGCAGCGTAAGCTGGAAATCGCCCGGGCTCTCGCCACGGAGCCGAAGCTCCTGCTTCTGGACGAACCGGCGGCGGGAATGAATCCCGAGGAGACCCGGAGTCTCGCCGTACTCGTCTCCGAGGTCCGGGAGAAATTCAGCGTAACCATCCTGCTCATAGAGCACCATATGGACCTGGTGATGAACATCTGCTCACCCATCGTGGTGATGAACTTCGGTGCCCTCCTCGCCGCGGGAACGCCGGACGAGGTCCGGGCGAACCCCGACGTGGTGGCGGCGTACCTCGGGAAAGGAAAGAAGAGCCATGACCGTACTGCGGGTTGACAGCCTCCACGTCCATTACGGCACCATCCATGCCGTCCAGGGGATCTCCTTCTCCCTCGAGGAGCGGGAGATCGTGTCCATCGTCGGCTCCAACGGGGCCGGAAAATCCACCGTCATGTGGACCCTTGCGGGTGTGGCGGAACGGTCCGGAGGGACCGTGGACCTTTTCGGCAAGCCTCTTCCTTCGAAGCCCCACGAGGTGGTTGCCCGGGGGCTGGCCCTCGTGCCGGAAAGGCGACGTCTCTTCTCTGCCCTCACCGTGGAGGAAAACCTGGTCATGGGGGCGTACCGCAGAAAGAAGGACGAAGGAATTGCCGAGGACCTGGAACGGTGCTTCCGCCTCTTTCCTATCCTGAAGCAGCGTCTGAAGCAGCGTTCCGGCACCCTTTCGGGGGGGGAGCAGCAGATGCTGGCCATCTCCCGGGCCCTCATGGGGAGCCCCAGGATCCTCCTTCTGGACGAGCCTTCCCTCGGCCTGGCACCAATCGTGGTGGACACCCTCATGGAGACCATTCTGCAGATCCGGGATGCGGGGATGACGGTGCTGCTCGTGGAGCAGAACGCCACCCAGGCGCTGGAAATCAGCGACAGGGGGTACATCCTCGAAGCGGGGCGGTTCATCAAGAGCGGCAGCGGTCCGGAACTCGCCGGAGATCCGGAGATCATCAGGGCCTACCTCGGGGGCTGAACGAAAGCTGAACGTAAAAAAACGCCGCCGGGGATCACTCCCGGCGGCGCAGTCTATTCCTGAAATCCTCCGGCCCCTTCCCGAAAAGGGCCGAAAATCCTTCTCCATCCCCTTTTTCCCTTGTCCGGAATTTTTTCAGCAGTTCTTCGAAACGGCGGACCTCTCCTTCAGAACAGCCCCAGGCCCGTGCTCTTTCCGCCGGGGAAGGGCGCCGTTTCCGGAAGGGCGCGAGGTATCCCATGGGCTCCGCCTGTATGGCTATTCCCAGTTCGTGCTCCAGCTCGGTGATCCGGAGGAGCCGCAGGTACATATCCTCAGGCAGGTCGGAAAATCCGTAGAGGAGGGGGGTGGAAAAGGAAGAAAATCCTCTTTCCGCGAAAGCGGTGACTGCCTGTTCATATATGTCCCGCTCCCCCGAAAAGTCCCAGGCGATCCTGATGGGATCCAGGGGAAGGGAGGCGAGGATGTCGGCCCGCCGGTTTCCCTCCGGGCCTGCGAAGAGGGCAGGCTCGAATCCCTGGGAGAAGTCCGCGGTTGTGCCCCTTCCCTTCACAAAGCCTTCGGCGGCCATATCCCCGGCAATTTTTTCCAGGAAAGGGGACATGGCCACGTTGTTGTCCAGGAGCACCAGCCCGTTTCTCTCCCCCAGGGACTGCCTGCAGTTGTCGAGCTGTTCCTTCAGCGGAAGGTACTCCACGCACCGGGGGTCCACTTCCCGGACGGAGCAGAAGGCGCATTTTCCCGAGCAGCCCCTCGTGGCCGACGCGATCCATGCATGCTCCAGCACCGGGTAGTCTTTCGGGGAAGTAAGAAGGGAGTAGTCCGGCAGCAGGGTGTCGATGTCGCCCCCTTGGAGGCCGATTTTTTCCGCCGAGTCAACGATTCCCGGGACGGGGCGGCACGGGGCGGCTGCACCGAGGTCCCTGCCAAGAAGAGACGCCAGGGGGCCGCCGGCGAAAAGGTCCCGCCGGGGGTCCGCCACGGAACCTCCGTAGAACCTGAGAGTACGCACCACGGTGTTCCACTGGAAAGTAAAGAGGCTCGCCGTGTAGATCCTGTCCCAGGTTTTCTCAGCCGCCGGGGCCGACAGCCCCCGGACGAAGGTGACGGCGTCCCCCCGCTCCCGGTGGAACCGTCCGATCTTCAGAAGGCCCACGGGGGGGTAGGATGCCCGGTAGGGCGGATCGACGAGCAGGACGTTCATAGGCGCGGTCAGTTCCCCGTCAGAGTGTCCCTTACGGAGGACAGGCTGCCCATGATCCTCTCCGCCACGTCAGGCCGGTTCATGGTGTAGAGGTGGATTCCTTCCGCCCCCCAGGAGAGCAGGTCGATGATCTGCTCCGTGGCGTAGGCGATGCCCGCCTCGGCCAGGGCGGTGGGGGAGTGCTCGTACCGGGACATGATCCTGGCGAACTTCGGCGGTATGGACGCGCCGCAGAGGGACACGATCCTGCCGATCTGCCTGGTGTTGAGCACGGGCATGATCCCTGCGAGGACCGGAACCGCGATTCCGGCGGCCCGCACGTTCTCCATGAAACGGAAAAACGTTTCATTGTCGAAGAAGAGCTGGGTGATGAGGAAATCCGCACCGGCGTCGGTTTTCTCCCTGAGGTGCCGGAGATCCTCCTCCGGGGAGGCGCATTCCGGGTGCCCCTCAGGGTAGGCCGCCGCCCCGATGGAAAAGTCCCTGAAATGGCCTTTCCTGACGTGCCGGATCAGGTCGGCGGCGTAGCGGAAGGGGCTGTCCGCCCTTTCCTCGCCCGGTCTCGGGTCGCCCCGGAGGGCGAGGATATTGCTGACTCCTTCCTGCTCCAGTTTTTCCATGACCCCCTCGATCTCGGAAGGGGCGGAACCCATGCATGTCAGGTGCGCCAGGGAGGTGAGGCCCCACCGGTTCTGCACGGCGGAGGCGATCTCGCCGGTCCTTTCCCTGCTGCTCCCGCCGGCGCCGTAAGTGACGCTGATGAAATCGGGGGACAGTTTCCTGAGGGCGGCGATGGTGTCGAAGATGGTTTCCAGGGGCGTCTCCGGTTTCGGCGGGAAAATCTCGAAGGAGACGGCCGGGCGGGTCCGCCCGAGGATATCCCGGATAAACATGTCCTTCATTCCTCCTTTCCGTTCTGTCCGCCGAGGAGAGACTCCACGAGGCGGACCGTGCTCACCGCATCGGGGGCGAAACCGTGGGCCCCGATGGAATCGGCGAAGGAAGCGCTCACGGATGCCCCGCCCACCAGGACGAAGACCCGGGGGAGGCGGTGCCGTATCTCCGAAACGGCTGCCGCCATGGTCCTCATGGTGGACGTCATGAGGGCGGACAGGCCGATGACGTCGTACCGCCCCTTTTCCGCCTCCTCCAGAAGGACGGAGCAGGGAACGTCCTTCCCGAGGTCGGTCACCAGGTAGCCGTGGCTTCTGAGGATGGTGCCCACCACGTTCTTTCCCAGGTCGTGCAGGTCTCCCTCCACGGTGGCGAGGAGTATCCGCCCCCGTGGCTCGCCCCCGGAGGCCGCGAGAAGCTCCATGGCCCTGTCGCAGACCGACCGGGCCGCCTCTGCCGAGGAGATGAGCTGGGGAAGGAAAAACTCCCCCCGGTCGTATTTTTCGCCCACCGCCTCGAGAGCAGGGATGACCCCATCGTTCACCACGGAAAGAGGCGAGGCTCCCCCGTCGAGAAGGTGTCCCGCCAGGCTGCCGGCCCGCAGGGCGTCTCCTTCGAGAATGGCGGAGCCCATGTCCCGGTAGGGGCCTTCAGGAAGGAGGGCGGCCTCCTTTTGTTCCGGTGATCGGGGAGTGTCCGCCGCCGGCCCCGGGGACGGGCGGGAAGAGAGAAAGCCCTGGGCGCCTGCGATAAAGCGGCTTCCCCTGGAATCCCTCCCGGAAAGCAGCTCGGAAGCGGCGAGGGTCTCCATCATCCACGGGTCCAGGGGGTTCAGAATCGCCGAATCGAGGCCGGACGAGACTGCCATGGCGAGGAATGTCCTGTTCAGCAGGGCCCGGGCCGGCATGCCGTGGGAGATGTTGCTCACTCCGAGCATGGAGGTTATCCCCTCGTCCCGAAGAAAGGAGAGCACCTCCAGCGTAGCGGCGGGGGCGTTCATGTCGGCCCCTGCCGCGAGGGTCAGGCCGTCCACGATGAGGGCGTTCCGGGGAAAGCCGAGGGAGTCCGCCGCGGCGAGAATGCTTCTGATGACGTCGATCCGCTCTTCCGCCCTTTCGGGAAGGCCGTTCCCGTCAATGGGCAGGACCGCTGCGGCTGCCCCATGGAGTTTCGCCAGGGCAAGCCCCGGGTACAGGGAATCATCCCTGGCCGTGAAGGAATTGATCAGGGGGATGCCAGTGACGGCGCACAGGCCGGATTCGAGCACCGAACGGGAGTCGCTGTCTATGGAGAGAGGAAGGTCCGACGACTGTTCCGCGGCGGCGACGGCGGCCTTCATGGCCGCTTCCTGGTCGATGGTTGGAAGACCCACGTTGACGTCGAGCACCATCGCTCCGGCTGCGGTCTGGTTCCGTGCTTCCTCCCGGAGCGTTCGCCATTCCCCCCTGGCGATTTCGTCCCTGAGGGGGGATTTCCGGGAGACGTTGATCCGCTCCCCGACCACGAGGAAGGGATGTCCCTTCCCGGCGAGGACGAGCCTGCTCCTGCTCGCCAGGGGAGTACCCCGCGCGGGGGTGCTCCGGACGGGAAGAAGATCTGCAAGGGCCCCCGTCAGGCCGGCAATATGCTCCGGCGTGGTTCCGCAGCATCCTCCGACCACTCTGGCCCCGGCCCCGGCCAGTTGTTGTCCCAGGGCGGCGAAGCGCTCCGGGGAAATGTAGTCCCCGTCTCCGGGAAGGCCGGCGTTGGCGTAAACGAACACGGGCAGCCCCCCATGGGAGGCGAGTTCCCGGACCACGGGGATATAGGCTTCCGGACCAACTCCGCAGTTGGCTCCTACTCCGGAAGCCCCGGCAAGGCAGGCCCAGTTGGCTGCCACCTCGGGGGGAGTCCCCGTGACGGTGCGCCCCAGGCGGTCGAAGGTGAAGCTCACCACGAAGGCCATGCCGGGAGCGGCATCCTTCACCGCCAGCACGGCAGCCTTCGCTTCGCGGAGGTCGAGCATGGTCTCGATGAGGAAGAAATCCGCCCCTCCTTCGGCCAGGCCTTCCGCCTGGAACCTGAAGGCCTTCCGGGCTTCTTCGAAGGTCAGTTTTCCGAAGGGAGCGAGCAGTTCCCCCAGGGGCCCCATGGAGCCGGCGACAAGCCCACCGGATCCGGCCGCGGAGCGGGCCAGGGCGGCCGCCCGTGCGTTGATTTCCTTCGCCCGAGCGCCAAGCCCCCGTGCCGCGAGCTTGACGGGGCTGCCGCCGAAGGTGTTGGTTTCGAGAATGTCCGCCCCGGTGGACCGGTAGGACGCATGGATGGATTCCACGATTTCCGGACTGCCGAGGTTCATTTCCTCCGGCAGAGCGGGGGGATTCCAGCCCTTTTCCGCGAGCAGGGTTCCCATGCCTCCGTCGAGGATGAGTATCCTTTTCCCGTTTTCCATATACCGGAGCAGTTCCCTGGGGTTCATGACATTTCCTCCTTTAGACCCGTGTAAATACATCAATATAGCAGAAAACGGCGGTTGTATCATGGAGTAAAATTTGGTAGCGTAGAATAAAGTAGCGGGCAAGTCTTATTGACTATCATCCGGGGGAGATAACCGTGATTCCATTTACGAAAATGCAGGGCAACGGCAACGATTTCATTGTGCTTGACAACATGTCGGGGCAGTATACGGCGGAATTCCTGTCGAAGGCGGCTGTTGCTTTCTGCAGAAGGCGCCAGTCCCTCGGCGCCGACGGCGTGCTTGTCGCGGAAACCTCTTCGGACGCGGACTTTACCATGCGCCTTTTCAATGCCGACGGCAGCGAAGGGGAAATGTGCGGTAACGGTGCCCGGTGCATCGCCCGGTATGCCTTCGAAAAGAACATCGCCGGAAGAACGCAGCGTTTTTCAACCCTTGCGGGCATTATGGAGGCCGAAGTGGATTCTCCCTTCGTCGATCTCCGGATGGGAACTGTCTCCCTGAACGGAGGGTGGTTCAACCGGCCTCTCACCGTGGCCGGAGAGACGTTTCCGGCCTCTTTTCTCCGGGTGGGCGTTCCCCATGCCGTCCTGTTCTGTGAAGCTGAACCGCCCAGGGAGCGCATGGTCCAGGTGGGAAGGGAGCTTCGCCACGACAGGAACCTCTTCCCCGACGGCGCGAACGTGAATTTCGTCTTCGGGGACGGTGAGGCGACCATACGGTCCGTCACCTATGAGAGAGGAGTGGAGGATCTCACCGATTCATGCGGGACAGGCTCCACCGCGTCAGCAATCTGCCGGCTCCTCCGGAACGGCCGTCCGTCCCGTCCCGGCGCCGTAGTGGACGTGATCAACCCCGGAGGGGTGAACACGGTGACCCTCTCCTTCGGACAGGATGGAATGACTGTGGAAGCATCCCTGAAAGGACGGACCGTCATCGTGGCCGAAGGCTTTCTAACGGAGGAATCAGAATAAAATAATGTTATAATCAGAATGGAAAACATCGTGCGAAGAAATTTCGCACTCGGCCGCCCTTCCGGGCGGGAGAAAAGGAGGTCCTGATGCCATGGGAAAGAAAAAGATGATAGGGCTGTTTCTGGTGGTCGGCCTGGCGGGGCTTGCGCTCATAGGAGCCAGCGTGGATTTCGCCGGGGACCTTGTGGTCCGGGAAGCGGGAAAGGCAGTAAAGGACATGCTCGGCGCCGACCTGACCGTGGACGGCATATCCGGCAACCCCATAAAGGGGTTCACCACCGGGAAGATCGGTCTCGTGAAGGATGGGAAGCCCCTTTTTTCCGCGGGCTTTCTCGAGGTGAAGCTGAATCTGATGTCACTGCTCTCGAAGTCCCCGAAGCTGAGCGTGGTCTCCGTGGGCGGAGTTACCACGGATGCCGACGCCCTGGCGGAGCAGATTTCCCGGCTCAGCTTCGAGGGCGGCGGCGGCGGGGAGATTCCGGTGGAGACGGTCCGCCTCGTGGACAGCACCGTGACGTCGAAATGGGCCAGGGCGGACATCACCAGCCTGGGACTCTCGTTCTCCGGCAAGGATATCGATGCTGATCTCGACCTTGCGGTCAACGGCGTTCCCGTCAAGGGAAAGACGGCCGTCCTGGTGGACGGGAGCACCGTGGACGTTAAATCCATGGCGCTGAACGTGGGGAAAGGATCCGTGTCCGCTTCGGGCAGGGTGTCTCCAAGTCTTGCCGTGAGCGGCACCCTGAAGGAGCTTGACCTGAAGGAGCTCATCGCCTTCTGGCCCGTGGTTCCCGCCGACGGCTTCGACGGCAGGGTGTCCCTCAGCTTCAGGGGCGACGGAGAATGGAATGCGCCGTCCCTCGGAGGCGATGTGGATTACAGCGGAAAATCCGTTCTGGGCTATCCCGTGGACAGCGTCCGGGCCAAGTGGGCTCTCGGCGCCGACAGGCTTTCCGTCACGGACCTTGACGCCCGTGTCCTCGCCATGCCCCTTTCGGGAGGCATGAGCCTCGGGTTCGCCCCCGGCAAGCCCCCGGTTCTCGACCTTGATCTCGCGGGAACGTCCATCAAGCTTGCGGAGCTGAAGAAGCTCTATCCGGACATGGGCGACGTTTCCGGAGAAATCGACAAGTTTACGGTGAAGCTCTCCGGTGCCGCGGATGCACTGAACGGCACTGTGGAGTTCAGCGCCCCCTCCCTCGGCGCCTTCGGCTACAGCGTCACCAACTCGGCAGCCCAGGTGAAGATCAATCCCAAGGCGGCAACGCTGAGCGCGAAGAGCAATTTTGAAGGGGCGCCCATTACGGCACAGGGAACGGTCACAGACTACATGACCTCCCCGAAGCTGAACATTTCGGGAAATCTCCGGTCCTTCAACCTGGCGAAGGCGGCAGCCCTTGTTCCTGAACTGAAAGACCTGGCCCTTGCCGGAACGATGAACGCCGACGTGACTGTCAAGGGTACAGCGGCCGTTCCCGAGATCACGGGAAAAGCGTGGAGCGAGAAGCTCACTGCCATGAAAGAGACGGTGGAGACGCCGGCGGTTTCTTTCGCCCTCAAGGGAAAAACGGTGAACATCACCGGGGCTTCGGCCAAGTGGAGAGGCTCCTCCCTTTCAGGCTCCGGAACGGTCGGTGCCGACGGGAAGCTGAATCTCAAGGCTTCTCTTGAGAATCTCCAGCCCGGCGCCATAGCACCTTTCTACCCGGATATCGCCCAGTACAAGATCAAGGGAGCTGTCACGGCGGGAGCGACGGTGACGGGGACGACAGCAGCCCCGAAGATCGACCTCTCCCTCACCTCCGGCTCGCTGGGCCTTCTTGACATGGCCACCTTCAAGAACCTGAAGGTCGGCACCACCCTTGCTGGAGACCTGAAGGCCATTGAAAAGGCCGATCTTGACCTCGACATCGCGGCCGCCAGCGCCGCCGTCCAGGGAGTCACCCTCTCCGATCTTGCGGTGAAACTGAAGAAAACGGGGCAGAAAATCTCCGTCACCTCCGCCTCGGTAAAAAGCGGCAAGGGCTCCATTACCGGCTCCGGAAGCGTCACCCTCGGGGCGAAGCCGGGCGAGGACGGAACCCTCGACCTTGCAGCGAAGATCGCCGGAGCGGATCTCGGCTTCCTTGCGGGCGCCGGCGGTCTTGATCTGCCCATCGGAGGAGCGGTGGACGGCACGGTCACGGTCAAGGGTCCCTTTTCCAATCCGGCCGTGACGGTCAAGGCATCCTCGCCGAAGGTCACTCTTTCGGGAATGGCTGCCACCGACGTTGCCCTTGGGCTCAGCGGCAATACGAAGGAAATGAAGATAGAGGAATTCAGTTCGAAGTTCGGGGGAGGCACTCTCGGAGCGACGGGAAACGTCAAGCTTGGAGCGGCCCCTGACGTGACGGTGGACATTTCCGGGAAGGATCTCGACCTGGCGGCCCTCACAGCAGGGATGCCGGATGCCAAGGAACTCCGCATCGGCGGCAGGGTGAACGCCTCCTTCAAGGGCCGGTTCGCCGGCGCTTCCGGCAAAGGGGAAGGATCCATCACATCCCAGTCCCTGACGGTCATGGGCCTCAAGGCCACGGCGCTGAACTATCCCCTGGTCCTGGAGGGGAACACCCTGTCTGGGAAAGGCGCCGGCGCTTCCTTCTACGGAGGGAAAGTGTCCGGCAGCGGCACTCTCGACATGGCGACCATGAAGTTCTCCCACAGCGCCGAACTCAGCGGTGTGGACGTCAACGCAGTTCTCCAGGACTTCACCGGAGGACTCGGCGGAAAAATCACCGGTCTTGCCCAGGGCTCGGCCAATGTCTCCGGGACCCTGGCCCCCAAGTTCGCCCTGTCGGGCAAGGGGAACGCAAGGATCGGAGAAGGAGCGGTTTCCGGCTTCAAAGGCCTGGATATCGTGACGAAGCTTCACGGCGTCAGCGGCATCAGGTATACGGAGGTCATCGCTCCCTTCCGTCTCGAGACGGGGCGTATCATTCTCGAAAAGGGAACGAAGGCGACGGCGCCCCAGAACGACCCCCTCTACAGGTTCCTTACGGCTGAGGGACCCGTCGGCCCCAAGGGAGCCCTCAAACTCCAGGTGGCGGGGAACGTGAACATCCAGATCATCAACGCCCTCGCCGGCGGAGCCCTGGGAGGCCTGACGGCGGGGTCCCTGGAGGATGCCCTGAAGGGGGTTCTCGGGGGTGCCCAGAAAGGAATGGAAAAGGCGGACTTCCGGGACATTTCCCTCTCTGTTGGAGGTACCGTGGAGAAGCCTTCCGTTTCAAACCTGAAGGTGGCTCCGGGCGCCCAGCAGCCTGCGGCACCGGCGGCTGCCCCGGAACAGAAGCCGGCGGAGCAGCCCCAGGCACCGAAAACGCCCCAGCAGGCCATCATAGAGCAGATCATAAAGCCCGCACCGGCGCCGGCTCCTGCACCGACCCCTGCTCCTGCCCCCGCACCGGCCCCCGCGCCGAAGCCCGAGGAGCCGAAAAAACCTGAGGACATCCTCAAGGAAAAACTTCTCGAATCCATCTTCAAGAAATAGACTGACGGGGGAGGCGAAAGCCTCCCCCTTTCCGTCTCCGGGCGGAAAAATGTCCGGATCATTTCAGCAGGTGAGGACAAACGGATATAATACGAAAAAAAACGGTTCCCTTTCCGGAACCCGGTGAAAAAGGCGGAATGAGATCATGAACCTTTCCCAGGTTTTCATATCAGTCATTATTCTCGTGACCATGTTTTTCTTTTTATGGGGAAAGTTCCGCCATGACGTGGTGGCTCTGGGAGCCCTTCTCGCCGGAGTCTTTTCCGGCCTCATACCGGGGGATGATGCCTTCGCGGGTTTTGGCCACCCCGCAGTGATTACCGTCATCGCCGTCCTTATCCTGAGCCGGGGACTTCAGACCACGGGAGCTGTGGATGTCCTCGCCAGGAAAATTCTTCCCGCTGAGGCGGGGCCGGGACTGAGCATTCTCGCCCTGACAGGGCTTGCCGCGCTGCTGTCGGGCTTCATGAACAACGTGGGAGCCCTTGCCCTTCTCATGCCTGCGGCTCTTCAGACCGCGGAGAAGCAGGAGCTTCCCCCCGGGAAAATCCTCATGCCCCTTGCTTTCGGATCCATCCTCGGCGGGACGGCCACCCTCATCGGAACGCCGCCGAATCTTATCATTTCCGGCTTCCGTGACCGGGCAGGCCTCGGCGCATTTTCCATGTTCGACTTCACGCCCGTGGGGGCCGTCGTGGCGATCTTCGGTGTCCTCTTCGTGGGGCTCCTGGGATGGCGCCTTGTCCCGAAGCGGGAGCGCACGGAAGGGTCCGGCTTCGAGACGGGAGCCTATCTCAGCGAAGTCCGCATTCCTGAAGGCAGTTCTTCGGCAGGCAAACGGCTGAGAGAAGTGGAGGCCATGCTGGATGATGCCGACGCCCAGATCGTGGGCATGGTCCGGGGGGATGTCCACGTGGTGGCGCCGAAACCGGGATATGCTCTCAGGGAAGGGGACATCCTGGTGATCGAGGCGGATCCTGAATCGCTCGCTTCCGTCCTTTCGTCGGCCGGTCTCAGGCTCGAGGAGGATGTCAGCCCGGGAGAAGAGGAAAAGAAGGCAGAGGAGAGGCGGAGACAGAGTTTTGAGATGTACCGGTTCAGCCCGGAGCGGCCGGGGAGCGGGAACAAGGAGCGGGAGGAAGAAGGGGAAGAGCGGGAGGAGTCCGACGAAATGCTGGTCCGTGAACTCGTGGCCCTGCCCGGTTCGCCCCTGTCGGGCCTCTCGGCTACAGACCTTCGCCTCCGTACACGGTACGGCATCAACCTGCTGGCCCTGTCCCGCAAAGGCGCCCGGTCTGTGAACCGGCTCCGGACGACTGCAATCCGTCCGGGAGACGTGCTCCTGGTACAGGGGCCTCCCGAGGCGCTTTCCGCCTTTGCTTCCGAATACGACTGTCTTCCCCTCGCTTCGAGGGACATCAGGGTTCCCAAGAAAGGGGAAGCCCTTGCCGCTTCCCTCGTCATGGGAGCGTCCGTTCTTTTTGCAGCCTTAGGCATCCTTCCCGCCGCAGTCTCCTTCTCCGCGGGAGCTCTCGCCTTTGTCCTGCTCCGGATCGTACCCCTGGGGTCCGTGTATGCGGCTGTGGACTGGCCGGTGGTCGTCCTCCTGGGCGCCATGCTTCCCCTGGCGGGAGCCATGGCGGATACGGGAACCGCCGACCTTATTGCGAACTTCCTTCTCGCTTCGGTGGCCCGGGGGAACCCCGTGGTCGGGCTTGCGGCCATCCTCGCGGGAACCATGATCCTGACCGACTTCATGAACAACGCCGCAACGGCGGCAGTCATGGGCCCCATTGCGGTCAGCGCCGCGGCGGGCCTGGGCGTGAACCCCGACGCCTTCCTCATGGCGGTCGCAATCGGCGCTTCCTGTGCCTTCCTGACACCGATAGGACACCAGAACAACACCCTCATCCTCGGGCCCGGAGGCTTTTCCTTCGGCGATTACTGGAAGATGGGACTGCCCACGGACCTGCTCGTCATCGCCGTTTCCGTTCCCATGCTCCTGCTGGTCTGGCCCCTGTAAGACCGCGGATGTGCCGTTCATTCCAAAGACGGGGGGGGGAGGCGAAAGCCTCCCCCGGATTATTAGCGGTTCTCAGCTGAAACTCGACCAGTCGAAGCCTTCCTTGGGGTTTTCGATGGATTTGCGGAGCTGCATCTTCGGCATGCCCACCACGATGATGCCCGATCCGGGGTCCACGGTGTACCGTTCCCGGTCATGCTCCTCGTCGTACCCCATCACCGTGTTGGGGGGGATGATGTTGTGGCTGTCGATGATCACCCGCCGCAGCCTGCAGTTCTCGCCCACTACGACTCCTTCGCCGATGATGGATTCCTCCACCGAGGAGCCGGGCAGAATGACGCAGTTCCGGGAAAGGACCGATGATTCCACTGTGGAGCCGAGCACTCTGCTGCCTTCCGCCGAGAGGGTGCTCTGCACGTTGCAGGTGTAGCCTTTCACCGGGCAGACGTAGGACGGGGGATCGGCGTAGGAGACGGTCCGGATTGGCCACTGGGGATTGTAGAAGGTCATCTCCGAGTCGTGCTGCAGCAGGTCCATGTGGGCGTCCCAGTAGGCCCGGATGGTTCCCACGTCCTTCCAGTAGGGCTTGTCCTCCCTCCAGAAAGACTTTTCCTTTCCAGGAAGAACGTTTGTGGAGAAGTCATAGGCAAAGACCCTGGATGTCCCGACAAGCTTCGGGATGATGTCCCTTCCGAAGTCGTGGCTCGTGGGCAGCTTGGCGTCCTCTATGAGGGATTCCTCGAGGATCTCCCGTTCGAAGATGTAGTTGCCCATGGAAACATAGGTGAAGCCCGGGTTGCCCGGGATCTCCGGCGGGTTCTCCGGTTTTTCAACGAATCCCACGATCCGTCCGGTCTCGTCGGTGTCGATGCATCCGAAGGCTGATGCTTCCGATGTTGGAACCACGTTGGCCGCCACGGTGATGTCGGCTCCCCTGTTGATGTGGTAGGCCAGCATCTGGTCCACGTCCATCTTGTAAATGTGGTCCGCCGCGAAGATGGCCACCCGGTCGGCATCATAGAGAGTCACCAGGTGGAGGTTCTGGTAGACGGCGTCCGCCGTTCCCTGGAACCAGTGTTCTCCCCTCCACATCTGGGCGGGAACGAGGGTGATGAAGAAATCGCGGCCCCGGAGGGCGCCGCCGAACTGCCAGCCCCGTTCGATATGTTCGTTCAGGGACTGGCTTTTGAACTGGACGAGAACATAAATAGAAAAAATGCCGCTGTTGACAAGGTTGGAGAGCGCAAAATCAACGATCCTGTATTTCGCCGCGAAATGGACCGCGGGCTTCGCCCTGTACTTGGTCAGAGGCATGAGCCTTTCGCCTTTGCCTCCCGCCAGGACGATGCCCAGTGTGCGGCCGTACTTGCCTACCTGCATGGAGCATACCCCCTTCGGCTGTTGTGGGATTCTCGGTTCGGAGATTCTTTTCTTCCGCGCCGGGCTTCCGTCACGAAAGAAGGGATTCGTACAGTTTCCGGTAGAGGGGAGCGGAGCGGCTCCAGGAAAAGTCGGCGTTCATTCCCCTCAGGACCAGCTTTTTCATCGCCCCGTCGTCCCGGTAAACCTCAAGGGCCCTGGAAAGGGCTTCCTGGAGGTCCTCTGGAGTGTAGCCGGAGAAGAGGAAGCCGTTCCCCTCCGGAGTGCCGTGTTCAAAAACGGTGTCCCCCAGGCCGCCCACGGCCCGGACAATGGGTACCGTGCCGTACCGGAGGGAGATGAGCTGGGACAGGCCGCAGGGTTCAAAACGGGACGGCATGAGAAAAAAGTCTCCTCCACCGTAGACGAGATGGGCGAGGGGTTCGTCATACCCCCTGAAGGCGAACACCGAATCGGGAAAACGGGCGGCCGCATCCGCGGCGGCGGCTTCATATTCCGGCTGGCCCGTGCCGACGAGAAAGAGGCGGCAGTTCATTCCGGCAAGCTTATCCAGGAGAGGCAGAAGGATGGAAAAGCCCTTCTGTTCCACCATTCTTCCCACGGAAACCAGCAGGGGGCGTCCGTCGTCCTTCCAGTCCGCCCTTTCGAGAAGCTTTTTTTTGCAGGCGGCTTTCCCCGACAGGTCAGCGGGGGAATACCGTTCCGGAAGGAGGGGATCCGTCCGGGGGTCCCAGTACCGGTCGTCAAGACCGTTCAGTATTCCGGTGACCTTGCCGGAAAGGCTCTTCAGCAGCCCTCCCAGCCCCTCTCCGCCGGCTTCAGTCCGTATTTCCTCCGCATAGCCGGGACTGACCGTGGTAATGGCATCGCAGGCCACCAGGGCGCCTTTCATCAGGTTCGCCATGCCGAAGTATTCCATCCCTTCCACCCGGGCCGCTTCGTTCCGTATGCCCCAGTCTCCCAGGGATTCAAGGGGAAGAAGCCCCTGGTGGGCCAGGTTGTGGATGGTGAAGACGGTTTTGCAGGCATCACCGGAAGCTCCGAAGTGAATATGCCACTTCAGGGCCGCCGGAAGGGGAGCCGTCCCCCAGTCGTGACAGTGAACGATATCCGGATGCCACAGCGTCGCCGCGGGAAGGTCCAGGGCGGCGAGGGAGAGAAAAAGAAAGGGGAAGACCGTTTCGGGAGTAAGGTCCGCCGGATAGACGGATTTTCCGAAAAGCGACGGTTCTTCCAGCAGATAGGCCACCATGCCGGAACCAGAGCATTTCCAGACCGTTCCCCGGTGAATCTTCCACCGGATGACCGCCTCCGCCTTCCGGGAGAGTTTCGTGAGGGAAAAGCCCAGTTCTCTCGCCCTGTCGAGCACGCCCTCCCAGGCCGGGGTGAGCAGGCGGCAGTCAATCCCGCTCTCCCTCAGCGCTGCCGGAAGGGACCCGGCCACGTCGCCGAGACCTCCCACCTTGCTGAACGGCACCGCTTCCGGGCTGACGTGAAGAACCTTCGGTTTTCCGGCACCCTGCCCGGCGCTCATGAGCCTCACATCCCCCGGAAACTGATGTTGTACGCCTTTTCGCAGTACTCCCGCACAACCCTGTGGGTGTTGAAAAAGCTGCCGTTGAGAGCGATGGTCCGCTGCATCATCCAGATCCATTTTTCCCGGTTGTTGTAGTATGTGGGGATTATTTTCTTCTCAAGCTTGTCGTAAAGGTCGATGGCATCGAGAGATTCATCGTAGTGCATCATGTCCGACTCGCTGGGTTCGGGGCCCACGGACCAGCCCGTCACGTCCTCTAGCCATCCTTCGATCCACCATCCGTCGAGGACCGAGAAGTTCATCACGCCGTTCAGGGTGCACTTCATGCCGCTTGTTCCCGAGGCTTCCCTGGGACGGAGAGGGGTATTCAGCCACAGGTCCACTCCCTGGGTGATGAGGGCCCCCTTGTCCATGTCGTAGTTCTCCAGGAAGACGATGGGGATCATTTCGTCCACCTTCTGGGACGCGGTGAGCAGTCTCTGGAGGACGGACTTTCCTCCGTCGTCCCTTGGGTGGGCCTTGCCGGCGAAAACGAGCTGGATTTTCCCCGCACCCACCTCCATGAGCCGCCTGATATTGGAAAGCAGCAGGTCGGCCCTCTTGTACTGGGCCGCTCTCCGTGCAAAGCCTATGGTGAGCACGTCGGGGTCGAGCTGGCGGCCGGTCTGCTCCATGACGCCCGCCAGGAGGCGCATCTTGGATGCCTGGTGTGCGGTCCAGATATCCTCGGGAGGAATCTTCACGGCCTGGACGAGCCTTCCGGGGTCCCGTTCCCATCCGGGGATATGGGCGTTGAAGAGCCGCCTCATGCCGCTGCTGACCCACGTCCCGGGATGGACGCCGTTGGTCACCCAGTCGATTTCCGGCATATTGAACATGTTCCGGCTCACTTCGGCGTGCTTCTTGGATACGGCGTTCACGTACCGGCTGAAGCGTATGCCCAGTTCGGTCATGGAAACGCCGTCGGCGTTGGGAAGCATCCGCTTCAGGTTGGAAAGGGCCTCCTGGGAGATGACCTTGTCCACCAGGTCGAAGCGGAAGAAATCATGGCCGGCGGGAACCGGGGTGTGGGTGGTAAAGATCACCTGGTCCCGGATCTTCTCGAGGTCGTAGTACCCCTGCTCTCTCATGAGCTCCAGGGTGAGGAACCCCGCATGGCCCTCGTTCATGTGGAACGTCTCGATGTTCTTGTAGCCCAGGTCCCGGAGCATGCGCAGACCCCCCACCCCCAGGACCATCTCCTGGCAGAGCCGATAGAGCTGGTCTCCGCCGTACAGGTGCCAGGTGAGCTTCCGGTCGTCGGGGTGGTTGTTGTCGAAGTCCGTGTCCAGAAAGTAGACCGGGAGAGGGTAACCCGTGGCTCCTATGATCTCGTACTGCCACACCCGCACGTGGACTTCCCGGTTCTGCAGGGTCAGGGAGACCTGGTTCGGAAGAAGGGTCAGCTCCTGGACCGGCTGCCAGAGCACCGGTTTTTCCGTCTGCCATCCGTCGGTATTGAAGGATTGTACGAAATATCCCTTCCGGTAGAGAAGGGTGAGCCCCACCATGGGGACGCCCAGATCCGCCGCACTCTTCAGGATGTCGCCTGCCAGGATGCCCAGGCCTCCCGAGTATGTGGGAAGAGATTCTTTTATTCCTATTTCCATGGAAAGGTAGGCCACCGGCCGAAATGCGGGGTCGCTTTCCATGAGTTTCCGTATGGAGCTGCCCAGTTCTCTCTGATGCATGGATGTCATGATGAGAATGATTCCTCCCCTCTCTTTACTGTTTCAATATTACCAGAAAGTTTCCCCTTCTTGGAGAGGGAGAGCTATTTTCTTCCGTAGATGGCCGCAAGGTTCGCCATCCTCCCGGAGAGCTCCCCGGAGAGGTGTTCCTGCCGGGCCTTCCATTCCCAGTTCCCCGAAGGAACCGACGGCGTGTTCATTCTTCCTTCGGAACCGAGGCCCAGGTAGTCCTGGAGCGGTACCACCGCCCGTTCCGCCACGGAGGAAAGGACGAGCCGGATGACCGCGTCCGCGGCGCTCTCTCCGTCCGCGGAACGGCCGGTGTACTTCCGGAATGTCCGGCGTTCGTCCTCGGAGGCGTCTTCGGAATACCATCCTTCGATGGTATTGTTGTCGTGGGTTCCCGTGTAGGCCGTCAATTCCCGCCGGTAGTTGTGGGGGATATGGGGGTTGTCCCTCATTCCGCCGCCGAAGGCGAAAAGGGCCACCGCCATGCCGGGAAAACCCATGGACTCCATGGCTTCCGTGACGTCGGGGGTGATGACCCCCAGGTTTTCCGCCAGGAAGGGCGGGGAAGGAAGTTCCTTCCTTACCGCATTGAAAAAGTCCGCCGAGGGGACCGGCCTCCAGGTTCCCCTCTCGGCGGTTTTGTCTCCGAAAGGGATGGCCCAGTAGGCGAGAAGGCCCCTGAAATGGTCGATTCTCACCGTATCGAACAGGGAGAGGGAATGACGGAGTCTCCGGATCCACCAGGAGAAACCGTTCTTTTTCAGCGTGTCCCAGTTGTAGAGGGGGTTGCCCCAGAGCTGCCCCGTTTCGCTGAAATAATCGGGCGGCACTCCCGCCACTTCCGTGGGCAGAAGATCCCCGCCCAGGCAGAAAAAGGACTGGCGGGACCATACGTCGGCGCTGTCGTAGTTCACGTAGATGGGAAGATCGCCGATAAGCTCCACCCCTGCCTCCCGGCATTTCGCCCTGAGGCTCTTCATCTGGGAGAAGAAAATGTACTGGACGAACCGCAGATAATCCAGCTCCCCCCGGAGATCCCCGGCGGCTTCCCGCAGGGCCGTTTCGTCCCTTCCCCGGATCTTTTCCGGCCAGCCGTTCCAGGGAGTACCTTTGTAGATTCCCTTGAGGGCAGTAAAGAGAACGTAGTCTTCGAGCCAGTGCTCCTGTTCCCTGAGGAAGGCCCCGTATTCCTCGCCGGGGGAAAAACGGGAAAAAGCGATCCGGAGGATTTCCTCCCTGAACGCCCTTGCCGGGCCGTAGTCTATGCGGTCTTCCGGAAAGGCTGGATGGCCGGAGAGTTCGTCCCGGAGGAGCAGACCCCTTGTGACAAGATCATCCGGGGATATGCACAGGGGGGTGCCCGCGAAAGCCGACGGTGAGCTGTACGGTGAATTGCCGAGGGCACCGTCCGTCACGGTGAGGGGAAGAACCTGCCAGATGGTCTGACCGGAACGGGAAAGGAAATCAACGAAATCATGGGCCGGCTTTCCCAGGTCTCCCGCTCCGAAACCGCCGGGAAGGGACGGAACGGGCAGAAGGATGCCGCATGCTCTGTTCAGTAAAAACACCTCCGTATGTAGTGGCCGCTGTCAGTGCCATTCTACACCAGGAAGGGGGGATCTTCGCCGTTCCCGGCCGGGAGGGAGGCGATCGTGATATATAATTGACAGGAAACGCAATGGGAGAGGAGTGTCCCGATGGTCCGTTCAGTGTGCATTCACGGTCATTTTTACCAGCCCCCCAGGGAGAACCCCTGGCTCGGGGAGATCGAGATACAGGAATCGGCGGCTCCCTGGCACGACTGGAACGAACGGGTCGCGGCCGAGTGCTACGGCCCGAACGGGGCCGCGAGAATCCTCGACGATGAAGGATGGATCAGGAGCATCGTCAACAATTATTCCCGCATCAGTTTCAACTTCGGACCGACCCTTCTTTCCTGGATGGAGAGAAAACGCCCCGACATCTACGAGGCGGTCCTGCGGGCCGACGGGCTGGGAGAGGCGAGATTCTCCGGCCACGGGCCTGCTGTCGCCCAGGTTTACAACCACATGATCCTTCCCCTGGCGAACCGGAGGGACAAGGAAACCCAGGTCATCTGGGGAATGGAGGATTTCCGGGCCCGCTTCGGCAGGGATCCCGAGGGCATGTGGCTCGCCGAGACCGCCGTTGATACAGAGACCCTGGAAGTCCTGGCCGAAAACGGCATTGCCTTCACCATTCTCGCCCCCCGCCAGGCAGCAGCCGTAAGGCCGGCGGGTGAAGCAGGCTGGACCGACGTGACGGGAGAGCGGGTGGATGTCTTTCGCCCGTACCGGTGCTCTCTCCCGTCGGGAAAATCCATGGTCCTGTTTTTCTACCACGGCGGCATCGCCCAGCAGGTGGCCTTCGGTGAAACGCTACGGAACGGAAACGCCTTCGCTTCCATGCTGCTGGATGCCATTCTGGCCTCTTCTGCCGAATCTCCCCTCCTCTCCGTGGCCACCGACGGCGAGACCTTCGGCCACCATCACAAATACGGCGATATGGCTCTCGCGTACTGCCTCGACCGGCTCGAAAGGAGCGGCCGCGTGAACCTCACCATCTACGGCGAATACCTGGAAAAGCATCCCCCGGCAGACGAGGTCAGAATAGTGGAAAACTCGTCCTGGAGCTGCGCTCACGGCGTTGAGCGGTGGAGGAGCGACTGCGGCTGTTCCGCCCATTCCAGGCCGGGTTGGAGCCAGGGATGGAGAAAACCCCTGAGAGAAGCTCTGGACGGCCTTCGGGACACACTTTCCCCTCTTTTCGGTGAAGAAGGGGCATCCGTCCTTCCCGACCCTTACGGGGCAAGGAACAGGTATGTATCCGTCCTGCCCGGAAGAAAAAGCGGCAATGTCCGGGAATTCCTCGAGGGAGAGGCCGGACGGCCGCTTTCGGGGGAAGAGCTTGCCAGGTCGGTTTCCCTGCTGGAGATGGAGCGGAACCTCATGCTCATGTACACAAGCTGCGGCTGGTTCTTCGACGAGCTTTCCGGAATAGAAACGCTTCAGGTGATGGCCTACGCCGCGAGGGCCCTCGAACTGGGGGAGCGGCTTTTTCCCGGCCGGGATTTCCGGGCCTTCTTCACGAGAAAGCTTGCCGAGGCCAGGAGCAACATCGCCGAGTTCCGGGACGGCCGGAGGATTTTCGATATCTTCGTCGAACCCCTTCGGGCGGATCTGCTTCGGGCAGGAGCTCATTTTGTCGTTTCCTGTCTTTTTGTCCCGGGGGAACAAAAAGCCTGTTCCCCTGAACGGTGTGCCTTTTCCTCCTACCGTATTTCCGGCTGTTCCCTCGAGCGGAAGGAAAGCGGGAACAACCGCTACGCCCTCGGGTACCTCAGGATCATGTCCGAGGCCACCTTCGAGGAAGATGACCTCTTCGTGGCGGCACTCTACCGGGGAGGAAGGGATGTCCTCTGCGGGGTGGCCCGGAAAACCGCAGGGGCGGACGGAAACGGAGTACGGGAGAGAATAGAGGCCGCCCTGAGAGACGAGGACGAACAGGCCATGGTCGATTTCTTCGGCCATAATGTCTATTCTCTCAGGCACCTTTTCAAGGACGAGCAGCGGAGGATCCTTACCCTCATCATCTCCGAGGACGTGGCCGCCGTTACGGACATGCTCCGGAAGACGGTCAGGGATTATTCTGAAGTTCTTTCCTTCCTTGCCGCCCTCTCCATGCCCTCGCCGGACGCCTTCCGGAGCGCCGCTGAAGTGGTGCTTAACGACGACCTGCGGAAAGCCCTGGAAAGCCTTCCCCTGGACCTTGTTTTCCTGGAGCGGAGGGTGACGGACGCCGAAACCTGGGGGATCTCTCTTGACCTGGAGAGCCTGCGTCACACTGCAGCCCGCCGCCTCGAGGAATTCCTGGACAGGCTCGGGGATGCACCGGGGGACCGGGCCGTTCTCGGGGAACTCCATGCCCTGCTCGCCTTTCTGGAAAAGCGGAAGTGGGAAGTGAATCTCTGGGAAGTGCAGAACCGGTTCGCGAAGATACTGAGCGGAATCCGTGAATTCTCTCCGGGAACATCCGAAACTTTTGCAGGAGTGGCGGCCATGCTCAGAGTAAGGTCTGAGAGCGGCGATTCCGATTTTTTCCCTCCTTCTCCATCCGGGAGAAACAGCGGGAAATAGCGGGACGCGGGGATGGCTTTTGCAGGCCGCTTCGTCCGTCGGTGAGGAGCTGCCCCTAAATCGGCAGCTTCTCCTGGCAGAGGGAGCGTCACCGGCGGCCCAAGCGAGCACCGGTGACGCTCCCCGCTGCCTGCGGATTTAGGCTGCCCCTAAATCCGCAGGTTCTTTCCTTCAAGTAAAGGGATAACTCCCCGGACGGGGAAATGAACTGTTTTCGTTTCCCCGTTTCCTTTCTTTCTTACCCTTTTTCAGGTTTTTCAGGTCTT